>JAUWTE010000032.1 GCA_030609765.1 Acidobacteriota bacterium | reverse complement strand
ACGACGGTGGCAACGTGGGAGATTCGGTTCGATAGATCGCCGATGGTAAACTCCGCTCCATTACCGTTAAAACGCGGAGGTCGAGATGAAGAAACCAGGGCTGGGCATTGGGACAGGGGTTGTCGCCGTCCTCGTGCTGTCTGCGTTGCTGGTGCCTGACGCTGCTCCCTGGCGATCCTCTCCCGCCCCCTCACTCGCAACAGCGGCGCCCCACGACCTGCTGCCGGTATCCACATTCTCCATCGTCGCTTTCGACCCTGAGACCGGAGATCTTGGAGTGGCGGTCGAGTCCAAGTTCTTTGCCGTCGGTCCGGTCGTTCCCTTCGCCGCGGCTGGCGTGGGTGCTGTCGCCACGCAGTCCTATGCCAATACCAGCTACGGTCCGCGAGGCCTGGAGATGTTACGTGAGGGAATGGCAGCCGCCGCCGTGGTCGCATCGCTGACCGAGAGCGACGAGGGTCGCGAAGTGCGTCAGGTTGGAATCGTCGACGCCCAGGGCACCTCCGCCACCTTCACTGGAGACTCCTGTCTGTCATGGGCAGGGGGTCGCACCGGACCTGGGTATGCGGTGCAAGGGAACATTCTTGCTGGTGCCGCCGTGGTCGACGCCATGGCGGAGGCATTCGAGTCCACGGGTGGAGAGCTGGCCACCCGAATGGTTGCTGCTCTGGCTGCCGGTCAGGCCGCGGGTGGAGATGCGCGTGGCCGCCAGTCGGCTGCTCTCATCGTCGTGCGTGAGGGCGGAGGCTACGGCGGCTACAACGACCGCTATATCGACCTGCGCGTTGATGATCATCCCACCCCCATTGTCGAGCTCCAGCGGCTGCTCGACATTCGCTACTCTCAGATCATTGGCGCCGACGCACAGTTGCACATCAGGGCAGCCGCAGCGGCCCAGGGAGAGCAACGTCAAGAGCTTTTGCGCGCCGCGCTGGCCGTGCTGCGAGACGTCGTACGGTTGAATCCGGCCGATGGTTGGAGCTGGCTACGACTGGCCAACGTCCATTTGCAGCTCGGAGAAGAGGACGAGGCGGCGGCAGCAGGTATCCAGGCGTTGCGCATCGACCCGTGGATCAAAACGGCGGCACTGCAGGGAGTCTCGGGTGGCGATCGGCTCGTCGAGCCGCTACTCGGCATCGAGGCATTCCGGGAGATCTGGGAGGCGCTCCAGAGCTAGCCCGAACCACCGTAGAGGCCCACCTCGCGAACAGTGATTCTCTCGCCGCTGCCCGGCTCCAGAGTTTCAGGAGTGGCGATCAGAAAAAGACCGGTTACCCGACGCAGGTCTTCTGGAGCAGGCCCGCGCTCTGACAGCGCTCTCAACCCGTAGCCACTTCTCAGGCGAGATGCGGTACGCGGATCGGCGTATCGCTGGCGCCACTGGAACCATGGTAGGGCGAGCTTGCGTTGCTCGTTGTCCAGCTTCACGGAGTTGTACCAAGACACGGTGTCGCCACCTGCTGTCTCGGCTCGCACTTCGACTGTCAGTCGCATGGCCTCCGCCGCCTCTAGCTGCAGCACCAAACCGCCTCTCTGGCTCCAGTTCTCCGGGGCTCTCGGACGCCATACAAGCGCGGCATAGGTTTCGTCAGACCCCACCGCCGGCAGCGCAAAGCTCCATTCCGGTCGCTCTCTTTCAGTGTTCAGCTCACTGTTGACGTCGTCGCTGTTCTCCACTCGCCAGCGGCGCCATGAATGCAGGCGCTCGCTCGTTCTTGGCGCGGGCAGCGGCGGCACTCGATGCAGGACAGCGGCGCGACGCGACGCGTGTGGCCAGAGGTAGATCGGATTGCTGATCACCCACGGGGTATTCCCGCCAGGATCCACATGCGGGCCGTCGAGCCGATGTACTTCGATTCGGTAGGTGCCCGGTCGGTCGGCGGTGTATTCGAGCGCAGAGCCGGTCACCGAGTGCACGGGCATGCCGTCGCGCAAACAAACGATGCTGACACCACCTGCCACGTCCACGCTGGCCCGCAGGGTCCAGGGGCCTTCCTCCCAGGGCGCCATGTCTCCGCTCCGTGCCACAAGACCCGACGCGGGTGCGTGGGCATCGTAGACAAATCCCCCGGCATCTCCGATCGCGGAGATCACCGCGGCAGCTCGTCCTTGTCGCAGCGCGCCCAGCACCGCGCCTTCCGCGTCATACGGACCACTTACTGGTGGGTTGTCGAGCCAAACGATGGTTTGTACGGCCGACATCGCGTCGGCGTATGTCGGCAGCGGAAAGGGCCAAGCGATGGGGCCATGTGCATCGACCGCGCCGATCCCGACCAGGGGGCGAGGCCATCGAGCCTCGTTTCTGGGCGACAGGTTGATGTGGGAATCCCACAGAGAGAGAGCGGGAAGCCCGCTGGAGAGCATTCGTAGGAGCGCATAGTCGGAGCTGAATGGATAGGCGGCGGCGATTGCCAGCCGGCGCCCAACCGAGGTCCGGGCCCAAGCCTCCGCCAGATTGATCACCTCGATTCCCACCAACCCGGCCCAGCCCGCGGTCCACAGCTCCTCGGGATGGAGAGGATGTGCGACCCAGCCCCAGCCGCCCAGCTCTTCGATGTCGGTGATGGCCGACCGGGCGCCGGGCGCTAGCTGATAACGATGCGGTGGCACGCTAACTGCCAGAACGTGGCCCTCGTAGGTGGAGATTTCCTCGCCAACGATCAGGAGAAGGTCGTCGTACCATCCGCCCTGTGGCCGGGCTTTGTTCCCAAGCGGGTTGTGATCGCTCAGAATCAGGAAGTCGAGCCCGGCTTCCTGTGCGGCTGCGATCACTTCCTCGACACTACCCGCGCCATCGGAATGGGTGGAATGGACATGGATCGCGCCGCGCCAGGCATACGTCGGCTGCTCCCCGCCTCCCTCCGCACCCACCACCTGCGCGCCCGTTGAGCCGATTCGCTGCAACGGCCTGTAGGCTGAAACCCGTCGGGCACAGAAGGCCGAAACAAAGAATAGCCCAACGACGAGAATCAGTGCGACGACAGCGATCCGGCTGCTCCCGGATGCAGGCGCGGGCGCATCTCTACTTGGCCGGCTCGTACGGCGCGAGGATGCGAACGGGGCTTTTGGCTCGATCACGGAAGCGCTCCGCATGCTCCAGGTTACCGGCGAAGGTCCCATAATGCATCGGGACAGAAACACCGGCACCGATGCAGTCAGCCGCAGCGGCCGCCTCGATCGGGTTCATTACGGTGCCGCCGGAGACCGGAAGGCAGGCGATATCGGCTTTTACGTTCTGCATCTCGGTGATGTAGTCCGTATCGCCCGCATGATACCAGCGCTCGCGCTTTCTCGTGATCAGATAGCCAAGCCAGCCGTTGGTGCGGGCATGCAGCCGCCGTCGCCGTGTATAGGCGGGGATGGCCTCGATCTCGAGGCCCAGCACGGAGATATGGGCTCCGGGTTCCGCGATCATCACATCGCCCACCAGGTGACGACAGCTCACGCAGCAGTCTTGTGGGCAGACGAGCACTGTCTCTGGGGTCGCAATCTCGGCGATGTCTGTTGGAGAGCAGTGGTCGAAGTGTCCGTGGGTGACCAGAATCAGGTCTGCCTTCGGGCCTGCGGGGACGCAGAGGGGGTCCACGTAGACCACTGGCGGGCCCTCGAACAAGAAGGCATCGTGGCCGAGCCAGGTGAGCCGATCCAACACGCGTTGAGTCCCTTCCAGTCTTTCGACTAGTCTCCGTGCACGCCGGATGGAGCGCCGACATGAACACGTCCGCGGTCGAAGTTCCTTTTTGGGGCTATGCGCGGCAACCTAGCCCCGATTGGAGTGGCCTGTCAACCGTTGACACCGGCCTATGCGGGAGCCTGGCATGCTGGTAGCTTGAGTGCTCACCCTGAACATTTCTATAATGGGCCGTTCGCAGAGATCGTAATTCACCACTACCCCAGGGAATCCATGGCCAAGAATTGGACCGAAGAGGATGAACAGTTCATCCGCGACAGCTTTCTGACCATGACGTACAGCGATCTAGCTGATCGCTTCGATGTCAGCACCAAGGCCATGGAATCGAAAATCCGACGCATGGGCTTGAAAAAGCAAGAATTTCTCGCCGAGGCTGTCCAGGCTATTGACCCGACGCCCGCGCCACCTGCCAGGCCCACACCGGCAGAGGAGCCGGTACCGATGCCGCTGGAAAGTATTCAGGCCATGCCTCGCCGAACGGAGACTGCTGTTGAAACCAAGGAGGAACGGAAGGCGCGCCTCGACGCCGGCCGCCAAGCGGCAGCCGACGAGAAGGAGCGCCGCGAGACCGCACGTTCCGACGAACGGTTTGCCAAGGCCGTGAAGCGGTTGGAGGCTGGGATGAAGAGCCTCCTGCAGGGGCAATACGCCAAGGCCGCGAAGGAATTCGAGGCAATTCTCAAGACCCCGCCTACCGATATGAGCATGGTTGCTCGCGCCAAGCAGTACCTGGAAACCTGCAAGGCGCACCTCGAGCGTAAGGCTCCCGCCCCCAAGACAACGGAAGATCTCTATCTTCATGGCGTCATGCAGATGAACGAAGGCGATCTGGATGGAGCGCTCTCGGCATTCAGCGCGGCGGCGAAGAAAGCTCCGAACGACGATCGTCTTGCCTACGGGCTCGCCGCTGTCCATGCCCAGGGAGGGGAAGTCGAGGCTGCCATCGACGCTCTTCAGCGAGCGGTTGAAATCAACGAGGCCAACCGCGTCTTTGCCAAGAACGACTCTGACTTCACTCCGCTGCGTGTCCACAAGGAATTCCAGGATATCGTCACCCCCCCGCTGGAGGAGGAGACGGAGTAGCTACTCGGCCGCACCGTCGCGACGGCATCGAGGCCCGCGCAAGCTCCGAGCAGAGGAGCCACCGATCGTGAATGATCCTGACCCTCACCGGACCATCGCCAAGCTGGTCGCCTCAGGGGTAACCGTCCGAGACCCTCAGACGACCTATGTCGACGAGGATGTGAAAGTCGGCGAAGGCACAATCCTGTACCCCGGAGTCATTTTGGAGTCGGGATCGGTTATCGGTGCCGGCTGTACCATTCACGCGCGCGTCCGCATTACAGGCTGCCGCCTGGCTGAGAATGTTGTTGTCCTCGATGGCAGCATTCTCGAGGACAGCACGGTTGATGCAGGTGCTTCGATCGGACCATACGCTCTACTGCGTCCCGGCTCGGATATTGGGGTCGGCGCCAAGGTCGGGAACTTCGTCGAGACAAAGGCGACCCGCCTCGGGGCGGGGAGCAAGGCGAGTCATCTTACGTATTTGGGTGACGCGGTAATCGGCGATAATGTCAACATCGGTGCTGGAACGATCACCTGTAACTACGATGGCGAGAACAAGCACCGCACCACGATCGAGGACGGAGCTTTCATCGGCAGCAATGTTGCGCTCGTAGCTCCTGTGAGCATCGGTGCTGGCGCCTATGTCGGCGCCGGGTCGACGATTACCGGGGACGTGCCGGCTGGGGCTCTTGCGGTTGGTCGGGGTCGCCAGGTGATCAAGGAAGGCTGGGTCGAAAAGCGCCGCGGCAAAAAGCCCGAGGGAGAATGAGATGTGCGGAATCATTGGTTATGTCGGCAGCGAGCCGGCGGTGCCGGTACTGATTGAGGGGCTCAGGTGCTTGGAGTACCGGGGCTATGACTCGGCCGGCCTAGCCGTTGTCACCCCTGATGGCGTGTTGGAAGTTCGGCGCGCCCCCGGCAAGCTGAAGAACCTCGAGGCCGAGCTCCGAACGCAGCCGCTGGAGGGCAGCTATGGCGTTGGCCACACTCGCTGGGCCACTCATGGTGTTCCGAGCGAGGAAAATGCCCACCCGCACCGCGACAACTCGGGGAAAATCGTGGTGGTGCACAACGGCATTATCGAAAACTACGTGCACTTGCGGCGCCGACTCGCCGAAGACGGGCACCGCTTCGAGACTGATACGGACACCGAGACCATCGTCCACCTGATTGCTTCCATCTACGAGGGCGACCTCGAGACTGCCGTTCGACGAGCCGTCGTCGAGCTGGAAGGCATCTACGCGTTCGCCGTCATGAGCCAGGACGAGCCGCAGAAGATAGTCGCGGCCAGGCAGGGACCACCTCTCATCGTCGGGCTGGGCGAAGGCCAGCAGTTCATAGCCTCCGACGTGACGCCCATCCTGTCGCACTCGCGTCGGGTCGTATTCCTCGACGACGGCCAGATCGCGACGGTCACGCCTGCCGGCGTGCAGATCTCCGACTTTGCCGGTGAGGCCATCGCGTTCGAGCCGCAGGAGGTCACGTGGGATCCGATTACAGCCCAGAAGGGTGGCTATCGTCACTTCATGCTCAAGGAGATCAACGAGCAGCCCGAGGTGGCGAGAGATAGCTTGGTGGGAAGGCTGGAAAGGTCGAAAGGTAGTGTCTCTCTGCCGGATCTGCGGCTTGATGCGGCGGGCGCCAACGCGATATCCAAGATTTACCTGGTAGCCTGCGGCACCTCCTGGCACGCTGCGCTCGTTGGCAAGTTCTGGATTGAATCACTGGCACGGATCCCGGTGGAAGTCGATTATGGCAGCGAGTTTCGCTACCGTGACCCGCTTCTGCCAGATGGGGCCGTAGTTTGCGCCATCACCCAGTCGGGGGAGACCGCTGACACACTCGCCGCGATGCGCGAGGCGCAGACGCGAGGCGCAGGTCTCTGGGTGATCTGCAATGTCCTCGGCTCCATGGCGACGCGACTCGCTGACGAAATCATCTATACACACGCGGGGCTGGAGATAGGCGTTGCTTCTACCAAGGCGTTCACGACTCAGCTCGTCTGTCTGTATTTGCTTGCCCTTCGCCTTGCGTCTCTGCGAGAGACGCTTTCCTCCGAACAGATGGCGGAGCGCGTCCAGGCACTGGCTAACCTGCCGCGTAACATCGAAATGGTTCTGACCTGCGAAGGTCAGTTCGTGTCGCTAGCACAGCGCTTTGCCGACCGGAATAACTTCCTCTATCTCGGGCGCGGACCTCTCTACCCGATCGCGCTCGAGGGAGCGCTCAAGCTCAAAGAGATTTCCTACATTCACGCAGAGGGCTATCCGGCGGGCGAGATGAAGCATGGGCCCATCGCGCTGATTGATCAGGATATGCCTGTGCTCGGCCTGGCCCCACAGGGACCCTGGTACGAGAAGATTCTCAGCAACTTGCAGGAGGTGCGGGCGCGACAGGGTCGCTTGATCGTCTTAGCCACGAAGGGAGATGCGGAGGTGGCAGAGATTGCTGACGAGGTGATCACGATCCCGTCTTGCCACCCGGATCTGACTCCCGTATTGGCGGTCGTACCCTTGCAGCTTCTCGCCTACCACATCGCGGTGCGGCTCGGCTGTGACGTCGACCAGCCGCGTAACCTGGCCAAGAGTGTGACGGTCGAGTGAGCTTGCTCGCTGCGCTCAACGCCGAGCAGCGGCAGGCGGTAACGCACGCGGGTGGACATTGCCTCATCCTCGCCGGCGCGGGCTCCGGCAAGACCCGTGTCTTGACCTACCGGATCGCTTATCTGATCGACGCGCTCGGCGTGCGCCCTGAAACCATCTGCGCGGTTACGTTCACCAACAAGGCCGCAGCCGAGATGCGTGGCAGGGTCAAGGAATTGCTCGGCAACCAGCCCAGCGGCCTGTGGTTGTCCACCTTCCACTCCTTCGGGCTGCGGATGTTACGCGAGTGGGCCGGCCGGCCGGGGGCCCCCGGGGAGGGTTTTGCCGTTTACGACCGCGATAACGCTCTCTCGTTGTGGCGCCGTTGCCAGACCGAGCTTCGCATCAGCCCACGCGAGTACGACCCCGGCCGCCTCTTCGGCCACTGTAGCAGGGCCGTCAACAAGCTCGAGGATCCCGCTTCTTGGGACAACTCGAGCCATGCTTGGGAGCGCCGCCTGGCGGCGCGCGTTTGGACCAAGTACCGCGCCGCCATGCAGGTTGCCAACGCTGTCGATTTCGACGACCTGCTCGTCTTGCCTCTGCGTCTCCTGTCCACAGACGCGCAGCTTTGCGACGCCATGCAGGCCCGCTGGCACCACCTTCTGGTCGACGAGTATCAGGACACGAATCGCTTGCAGTACCGGCTCATCCGCATGCTGCTCGCCGAAGGCCATGAGTTGATGGTGGTTGGCGACGAGGATCAGTCGATCTACCGCTGGCGAGGCGCTGACCTCAACAACGTCCTCGATTTCCAGAACGACTTCCCCGGGGCCACGCTCATTCGCCTCGAGCAGAATTATCGCTCGACGCAGCCGATCCTCTCGGCGGCCGGCTCCCTCGTGGCCCACAACCGACAACGCCTCGGGAAAAGTCTGTGGACCGAGCAGAAGGAGGGCGACCTCCCGACCTTCGTGCAGTGCGCCAGCGATCGCCAGGAAGCCGAATGGGTGGCCGACAAGCTCTCCGGAGCTGACAACCTTTCCGACACCGCCATTCTTTATCGTACCAACGCCCAGTCGCGCCTGTTCGAGGAGGTTTTCCTGGCGAGCCGGATTCCACACCGGCTGGTCGGCGGGCCGCGTTTCTTTGCCCGTCGCGAAGTGCGGGACATGCTCGCCTATCTCCTCCTTCTGGTGCGCGACGACGATGTCGCGCTGCGCCGAGCCGTCTCCGCCCCCAGTCGCGGCATTGGCAACGCCACGCTGCAGGCCTTGGCCTCCGCGGAGTCTGAAATCAGTGCCGCGGCCTCCCTGCGACGTCTCGCCGCCTCAGAGCAACCTGAGCTGTCACTACGCCAAGTGGGTTGCCCCGCGGCCGCTGTGGCGTCGCTCCTGGAGTTCCACCTTCTGCTGGAAGACCTGCGGCTCCTATCACTGACGGCCTCGTTACCGGAACTACTGCGCGCCACGCTGGAACGCAGTGGCTACGCCCGCTATCTCGCAGACGAGCCCGACGCCGAAGACCGCCTAGCCAACCTGGAAGAGCTCATCTCAGCGGCCGCGGAGCTTTCCCGTCGCGTTGAGCTTGTCTCCCACCATCAGGTTTCTGCTGGTGCCCCAGAGGCCGACGCGGTCGAGCGGTCCGATTCCTCTATCCCCGAGGACCGGGCGTGCCGACTTGACACGTTCCTCGATCACATCGCGTTGTTGTCTGACACCGACAGCAGCCGCGGCAGCGACGATGGTGTGCGCTTGATGACTGTCCATGCCGCCAAGGGCCTCGAGTTCGATCAGGTGTTTCTGGTTGGCATGGAGGAAGAGCTCTTCCCGCATGCCACGGCAATCGGCGAAGGCCAAGTCGAGGAGGAGCGACGCCTGTGTTACGTCGGCATGACCCGCGCCCGGCGGTCTCTCTTTCTCAGTGCGGCACGCAGCAGGCGGGTACATGGGCGAGAGCGTTGGCAGGAGCCATCTCGATTCATTCACGAGATCGATCCACGCTTCATCGTCGTGCGCGACAATCTTGCCGCGGCTCGCGGTTCCGGTTCTCGACGAACAGGGTCGAGCGCGGGCCGACGCGCGGTCTCTTGGGGCAGCCGTCCTTTGCGAGAAGGCGGGCGTCGTTCTGCTGCGGCGGCCTCCGCTTCTGCGCCGCCCTTGCGGCCAGCCAAAACAGGGCCGGCGCAGGACGAGGACCTGCAGGAGGGGGTGCGCGTTCAGCATGTGAAGTTCGGCAGCGGCAAGATCACGTCGCGGCAGGGATCAGGGGAGAAGCTGAAGCTCGTCATTCGCTTCAATAGGGCCGGCACCAAGACAGTCTTGGCCCGCTATGCCAACCTTCAGCTTCTCGGTTAGGACATCGCAATCGGCCGGGCGCCCGTGGGAGATTACGAGCGCTGCCGGCGCATTGGAAAACCTGGGGTGTGGGACTAGAGTGTTTTCTGAGGTGACAGAGGTGCAGCGTACCTACTTGTGGGGCAACTGGTCTCCGTCTCGGCTAATCGTCGTGACGTTCGCTGTGGTTATCGCTGTCGGTACCTGTCTCCTGCTTCTGCCTTGGGCTAGCGTCGGTGAACCCCTCTCCGTTCTGGAGGCCCTCTTCACAGCGACGTCCGCCACCTGTGTCACCGGCCTGGTTGTGGTCGATACCGGGACCGACCTCTCGACCATGGGGCAGCTCGTTGTGCTCGCGCTGATCCAGATCGGTGGCCTCGGCCTCATGACCTTTTCAACGCTCGCGCTCGTCCTCCTGGGCAAACGCTTACGCTTGCACGATCGCATGGTGGTCAAAATGGTTGTCTATCGGGAAGGGGCCTCAGACCTCGGTGCCGTGGTTCGCGCTGTCATCGGAATGACGCTCGCTTTCGAGGCACTCGGTACCGTGGTGCTCGCCTGCAGATGGCCAACAGGCTCTTTCTCCGATGCTTTGTTCGCGGGACTCTTTCACTCTGTTTCCGCCTTCTGTAACGCCGGCTTCTCGCTTCTATCCAATAACCTGGAAAGTTTCCGCGGTGATTTTGTTGTGAATCTCACGATCATGTCTCTGGTTGTCATCGGCGGCCTCGGCTTCCCTGTGGTTCTCGAGCTCACTGATTACGCGCGCCCGAAGGCCAAGCGCCGGCGGCAGATGCTGAGTTTGCATACGAAGATGGTTCTTACCGTTACTGTCCTCCTGATCATCGTCGGCAGCGTCGCAATTTACGCCCTCGAGTCCCGACACGCCCTGGCAAATCTGTCGATCCCTGATCGCGTTACGGCGGCCGTGTTCCAGGCAGTAACGCCGCGCACGGCAGGCTTCAACACCTTGCCTACCGGTAACCTGCTGTCTTCCACCTTGTTCATCATGATCATGCTCATGTTCATCGGCGGCTCCCCCGGCTCGACCGCGGGCGGCATCAAGACGACTACCTTCGGCATGCTGGTCGCCTACATATACAGCCGCTTCCGCGGCGGAGAATCCGTAGGTGCCTTCCGCCGCACTGTTCCCGTCGTCGATCTTCGCAGGGCAGTAACCATCGCCGGCACGGCCCTCCTGGTGGTTTTCCTCGGCCTTCTCGCCCTGTTGTTGACAGAGGGCGCGGTGCCGCCGGAGGAAATTCCCGGCCACTCTCCGCCAGTGGTTCAGTCTCAACAGCCACCGCATGCGGCCTTGTTCCTCGAGCTGATGTTCGAAACCACGTCGGCTCTCAGCACCGTGGGTTTGAGTACCGGCGTGACGAGCTCGCTGTCCGTGGCGGGTCGTCTCGTTATCATCGTCCTCATGTTTGTCGGCCGCATCGGACCATTGACAATGGCTGTTGCTATCGGGCAGCGGCAAGCGCGAGCATCCTACAGTTACCCGGAAGAACACGTTTTGGTGGGTTAGAGGGGGCAAAATGGCACACTTCGCAGTCATCGGCCTAGGCAACTTCGGAGGCACTCTGGCAGTCGAGCTCAACACGCTCGGACACGACGTGATCGCCATCGAGGAAGATGCGGAGAGGGCACAGACCTTCCGAGATCGGCTGCCGCATGTCGTTGTGGCGAACGCGACGGATCGTCACACGCTCGAGGTTTTGGGCGTGGGTGAGATCGATTGTGCAATCATCAGCCTCGGCCGCGTGCTCGAGGCTACAGTTCTCGTGGCGCTGCACTGCGTCGAGTTGGAAGTGCCGAAGATTTACGCGAAGGTCGTGTCCGCCACGCAGGGCCGTATCCTCAAGCGTCTCGGGGTGACCCGGGTGATCTTTCCGGAGCGAGAGGTTGCGCGTCGATTGGCGCATCGCATCACGAATCCCAACCTTGTCGACTACCTGCCAATTACGGAGGGTTACTCCGTCGAGCAGCTAGCGGCCCCGCCGTCCATGGTCGGGAAGACTCTCGAGGCGCTCGAGTTGCGCCGTCGCTACGGCGTCAACGTCATCGCCATACGCGAGTCCACCGACCCCGATAGCCCGCTCCAGCTACCCACAGGTGGAACTATTGTGAGTGCGGGCGATCAGCTCGTGCTGATGGGACAGAATGAAGAGCTCGCGCATTTCGAGACCGTCAAGTAGTCGCGTGCCTTGTCCTCACGTCCCTTGCGCCCGCGCGCTTCACGACCCGTTGAGAGGTCCGGGCTAGCTGCCGTCAGCCAAGCGGGCGAGGGCGACAACCTTGTCGCCTTTGCCCAGGTCGATGATTGTCACGCCCTGCGTGTTGCGGCCCTGCACCTTGATGCCCTTGGTGCCCGTGCGGATGAGCTTCCCTTTGGAGGTGATGATCATGACTTCGTCCTCTTCATCAACCAATTTCTGGCCGACCACGGGACCATTGCGAGGGCTCGCCTTGATATCGATGAGTCCCATCCCGCCTCGGTTTTGAGGCCGGTAGCTTCCCACCTTGGTGCGCTTGCCGAAGCCGTTCTCCGTGAGGGTAAGGATGGTGCCGGCCTCTTTGAGGGTTTCCATGCCGATTACGAGGTCCCCCGCGCCCAGCCTGATTCCTCTCACGCCCATCGTGTTGCGGCCCATCGGGCGACACTGTGCCTCGGGGAAGCGAATCGACTTGCCCTGGTATGTGCCGAGGAAGACGTCGTGGGTACCATCTGTGAGCTTGGCCGAGAGCAGGCGGTCGCCTTCTTGGATCTTGATCGCGATGATGCCGGTGACGCGCGGGTTGGAGAAGTCATTCAGGGGTGTCTTCTTCACGAGTCCTCGCTCGGTCGAGAAGACGATGAAGTGCTCGTCATCGAATTCATCAATCGGCAGGATTGCACGGACCTTTTCATTTCTCTCGATGCGCGAGAGCATGTTGGCTATGGCCTTGCCTCGACTTGCCGGACCCGCTTGCGGAACCTCATAGACCTTCAACCAGTAGCCCATGCCGCGATCCGTAAAGACCATGATGTGCGCGTGCGTCGAGGCGGTGAACAGATGTTCGACGAAGTCGCCTTCCTTCGTGACGGCGCCGAGCCGGCCCTTGCCCCCGCGCCGCTGCTGCCGGTACAGCGTCAACGGCGTCCGCTTGACGTAGCCGGCGTGACTGCACGTGATGACCATCTCCTCCTCGGCGATCAGGTCCTCGACGGTGAAGTCCTTGGCCGAATGGATGATCTCTGTGCGCCGCTCGTCGCCGAACTTGGCGCGAATGCCGGTCAGTTCGTCCACGATGATCGTCCGCAGTTTCAGGTCCGAAGCCAGAATGCTCTCGAGCTCTCCGATGATCTCGAGCACCGCCTTCAGCTCGTCGAGGATCTTCTCGCGCTCGAGCCCTGTGAGGCGGTGCAGGCGCATGTCGAGCACGGCTTGCGCCTGGATCTCGCTCATCTTGAAGCGCTTGACCATCTGCGCCTTCGCCGTGGCCGCATCTTTGGAGCTGCGGATCAGATTGATCACCGCGTCGAGGTTATCGAGGGCGATCTTGAGCCCCTCGAGAATATGCGCCCGGGCCTCGGCCTTCTTGAGCTCGAATAGCGTCCGGCGAGTCACAACCTCGCGGCGGTGCTCGATGAACGACGACAGCATCCCCTTCAGGTCGAAGACCACCGGCACGCTGTCCTTGATCGCGAGCATGATGATGCCGAAAGAGATCTCCATTTGGCTGCTCTTGTAGAGGTTGTTGAGCAGCACTTCTGGTTCCTCTCCACGCTTGAGCTCGATTACGACACGCACGCCTTCCCTGCTGCTCTCGTCGCGAATGTCGCTGATCCCTTCGAGCTTCTTGT
>JAUWTE010000066.1 GCA_030609765.1 Acidobacteriota bacterium | reverse complement strand
GGACCAGGAGTATTTCTGCGACGGCATCGCCGAGGAGGTCATCAACAACCTGGCACATGTGGGGGGATTGCGGGTCGCCTCACGTACATCCTCGTTTTCGTACAAGGGGAGGCGTGAGGACATCCGGGAGATCGGCAGGAAGCTCGGTGTCAGAACCGTGCTGGAGGGCAGCGTACGCAAGGCGGACAATAAGTTGCGGATCAACACGCAGCTCATCAATGTGGCCGACGGCTGTCATCTGTGGTCGGAACAGTACGACCGAGAGCTCGAGGACGTTTTTGCGATCCAGGAAGAGATTGCCAGCCATATTGCTAAAACGCTCAAGGTAGAGCTCACCGAGAAAGAGAAGCAGGTCCTCGAGAAAGCACCGACACAGAACGTCGAGGCGTACGAATTCTACCTGCGCGGCCGGCAGTTCTTCTATCGATCGAAACGCGAGAGCATTGACTACGCGCTGGGAATGTTCGCGCGCGCGATCGAGGAGGACCCGGAATACGCTCTCGCGTACGCCGGCATCGCCGATTGCCGTTCCTACCTCTGCATGTATTTCGGTGGCGGACAGAGCGACCTGGAGGATGCTGACGCGGCCAGCAGCAAGGCCCTCGAGCTCGACCCCGATCTGGCTGAGGCGCACGCAGCACGAGGTTTGGCCGAATCACTCAGCAAGTCGTACGAGGAGGCCGAGAGGGAGTTCGAGGCCGCCATAGAGCTCAACCCGAATCTCTACGAAGCTCACTACTACTATGCCCGCACCTGCTTCGTGCAGGGCAAACACGAGGAAGCAACGCGTCACTATCGATCAGCACATCGTGTGAACCCCGACGAGTACCAGGCCGCGTCACTGTTGGGCTTCACCTACAAGATCATGGGAGAAGCGGAGAAGATGGAGCGTGCCTACCGGCGCTCCTTGACCAAAATCGAACGACATCTGGAGCTCAACCCCGACGACGTCCGCGCTACCTACCTCGGCGCCGAGGCACTGCTCAAGCTGGGCGAGCGTGAGCAGGCCATGGAGTGGGTGAAGCGCGTCCTCGCCAAGGAGCGTGACGACCCCTACACACTCTACGGCGTATCCTGCATCTACGCACAGATCGGCGAGATCGAGGAGGGCATGTACTACCTCGAGCGCGCGGTAAAAAAGGGCTTCCACCACAAGGAGTGGATGGAGCACGACACCGATCTGGACTCGCTGCGGGAGCACGCTCGCTATCCGGCCCTCGTGCAGAGGTTCGAGCAAAACTAGCCCGGGCTGGCCCTCTCCCCTCACCGCGGCGACCTGAAAGCCGGGCTGAAGCTGGTCCCCTCCCCTCGACTTTTGCTCCCGACGTAACGTCCAAAAGAGTAGACATCCCTCGAGAATCCGGGAACGGCGGCAGCGCTGGTACGGGTTTCGTTGACCAGGGACTGGGAACAGGATCCCATGGCAGGACAACGCAGCCGTGCTAGCCTGCCTCCGCGCCCGGTCTGCCCAAATGGGCGCCCTCCGAATCGAAGGAGCGGAAAGTGCGGGCCAGCTTACCCCCCGGCTCGCGCCCGTGAGTAGAAAGCGGCTACACTAGCGGCCCGCTACCGACCCGATTTCAATCAAAACCATTTCAAATACAGAAGACGGGTGAAGAAGTCGATGGATCCGGAACAACTGAAGTCTCTCATTGAAGCAGGCATACCCGGTGCCCAGGTGACGGTCCGTGACCTCCGCGGCACGGGTGACCACTTTCGCGTCGAGGTGACCTCATCCTCGTTCGAGGGGATTAGCCTCATCAAGCAGCACCAGATGGTCTACGCGGCGGTTGGCGAAGAACTGACCAACGCCGTTCATGCGCTGTCTATTCATACCGAAACATCCGAGGAGTAGTTGATCATGTCGCAAGAGCTCAAGCAGCAGATCGAGCAGGAAATCACCAGCAACCCGGTGCACCTCTACATCAAGGGAACACCCGAGATGCCGCAGTGTGGGTTTTCAAAGGCAGTCTGTGAAGCCTTCCTCTTTCTCGAGGTTCCCTTTACGACAACCAACGTGCTCCTCGACCTCGACAACTACCGCGGCACATTGCACGAAGTATCGCAGTGGCCCACCATCCCGCAAGTCTTCGTCGGTGGGGAGTTCATCGGCGGCTGCGACATTACACTCGAGATGCTCCGCAGTGGGGACTTGCAGAAGGTGGTTGAAGGGGTGGCCAGCGGCAAGGTCGAGTAGCCAACGAGGCAGCAGCCAGGTCGGGAGCAGGCCGGATCGCCCGCTCCTCAATAATGCGCCAGGTACGCGGCAACGCTGGTATCACCGCCTCGATCGCTCTAAGCTAGGGGCTAGCAGCGATGCAAAGTCCTGGTAATGACTAATGGGGACCAGGGTGGCGTGCGCATATGCGTGTTCTCATCGTTGATGATGAGCCGCTTGTTTGCGATCTTCTCGGTGATTTTCTGACCCGGCGTGGTCATGAGGTCAGCACCGCAGGTGATGGCAATGAAGCCCTGCGGGCGCTCCAGTCCCAGGACTCCGACCTCTTGCTCCTCGACCTCTACTTGCCGAAGCTCGATGGCCTGGGCGTCCTGCGGGGCATTCGAGACCAGGGTCTGCGCGCCGGTACGATCTGGACGATGACCGGCATGGGGGATCACGAGGCCGCGGAGGAGAGCCTGAACCTAGGGGCTGAAGACTTCCTCGCCAAACCAGTGGACTTGAAGCACCTCGACTGGCGCCTCGATCTCGAGAAGCGACGCAGGCTCTAGCCGGGGTTTCTCAACGGGTCGCGGCTAGCATTCTTGTGCCCGGCGTTCCTCTGAGGGTGTAACCGTCACCTCCCACGGTGCAAATAGGGAGGTAAGTACTGTCATCACCCGAAGAATGAGAGCCGCCAGGATGAGAACGTTGCCCTATCGTTGCGCCGCAATCGCGGCGATCTTGCTTCTTGTGCCCCTCTCGACGAGTGGCGTGCCGGTTGTGCCGGATCGGCTGGCTCTCGACCTCTCACTGTTCGATGGCATCGGACTTTCTCCGGCGGCTCAGGCAACGATGATCAGCGAGGTCGCGACCATCTTCGAGGACATCGGCGTCGACGTGAACTGGCTCGACCGCGTGGCAAACCCCTCGATAACGGGAAGCGCACCGGTGGAGATCAAGATCATTCTGTCCGTTTCCAACCCCGCCGCATGGAGTCTCAAGGAGAAGACGTTGGGGGTAGTCCTCGTTCCTCACTGGGATACCGTTTACATCTTCCCGCGCAGCATCGCACGAACTCTGGGTCTCCGAGACAAAGACGACGGAAGGCCCCTGATCGGGAGAGACCTGGAAATCGCCCAGGCCCTGGGCCGAGTAATCGTCCATGAGGTAGTGCATGCGATCGCGCCGGCGCATATCCATGCCGAGGCCGGCATCATGCGCGGCCGCCAGAGCCGGCGCACATTGATCGAGGAGCAAGCTCGTCTCGATGGTCGTTGTGCGGACGCCTTTCGACAGGGCTTCGGCGCGCTGAGTCCCTGAGATCGCGCCGGAGCGGTGCGCGGCCGGCGTGATAGACTGCGGCGCCGT
The DNA here is from genome assembly GCA_030609765.1 of Acidobacteriota bacterium. Classification (GTDB taxonomy): domain Bacteria; phylum Acidobacteriota; class UBA890; order UBA890; family UBA890; genus CALAKE01. The sequence continues at coordinate 6,998 of JAUWTE010000066.1, read as the reverse complement.
CTGACCCTGCGGGTCTTGGCTGACCCCCGATCACCTGACCATGCAAGAGACCACTCGAGAATCAGCTCCGGAGCCGGAGCAAGCCTCCAGCAAATCCGCCGACGACAATCGGCGAAGGGATCCTGGCAAGCTTGAAGGGGGCAAGCTGGTAGAAACGCTGAGCGGGCCCGGCTGGACCAGGTTGGCCGCGACGTGGAGACCAGTGCCCCGCGCACTTCTGGAGGCTGCCAGCAAGTTCGGTGGCGACGGTTGCTTCAATCACGCCGCCGCGATTTCGTACTTCGCGCTCCTCTCGGTGGTACCGTTCCTCAGCCTTCTGGCATCGGCGCTGGGATATCTGCTGGGCTCGTCTGAGGAGGGGGTCGAGGCGGCGATGGAGCGCTTCAGCACTTTCGTTCCCGAGCTTGGCCCTCAGGTGACTGCGCTGGCGGGAACCGTTATCGCTCATAGCGGCACAATCGGAATCGCGTCGCTGGCCGTAACGCTCTGGGTCGCTAGCTTTGTATTCATCTCGATTCAGATCGCCGTCGGGCAGATCTTCCGGCAGCCGCGTGTCCAGCGCAGTTGGCGCCGCATCGCTCTGAGCACATTGTGGGAAACGGCCAAGCCTTTCTTGCTGTTTCTGGTTTCGACGACACTCCTGATTCTGGCCTTCGCAGCCAAGAACATCGTCACCATATTGAGGTCCGCTGCGCCCGAGAGGGCGCGCGCCGTCATCGAGTTCTTCGAGTCGATTCCCACCGTGCCCGTCCTGGGATCGTTCTTGTTTACGGTGGTGGTGTTCATGATCATCCTGCAGGTGCTCACCGCGAGAATTTTGTCCTGGCGAGCACTTCTTCCGGCCGCCGTGGTCGGCGCTCTGGGCTGGGAGATGGCGAAGTACATGTTCGCCATCTACCTGGGATACGTTTCCCGTGCCTTGACGTTCTCGGGATCGGCGGCCGCCGCAGTGATTTTCATGCTGTGGATCTACTATGCAGCAGTCGTGCTGCTTTACAGCATGGAAGTCGCGGCGGTGCTCAGCGGCAACAATCGCTGAGCACCGACTGAAATCCGGGCTACCGTCGTCCCGCCTAGTTACTGCTGCCACTCCTGATAGAAGTGCGAGCACTCCGGCTGCAGGATTCGCAGCCAGTCCATAGCAGGCTGACCGATCGGGGCGCCCGGAGGAACCGCCTGGTCAGCCGGCTGGGTGAAGGCGTCCGCCGGGCGATTCAGGAAGCGCCCGATGTCGCGGGCCAGGAGTGCATAGTGGGCAGCGTCACCCGCCGGCGCCGATTCGACCTCGCCGGCGAGCCGCGTCGCGATCCGCTCGAGATAGTAGCTCGTGGTTGCCCGTACCTGAGGCATCGGTGCGGATGCTGCCAGAATCATCATGCGGTCCACCAGCACCCTCTCCACAGCTCGGCTGATCTCGGCTTCGTAGGTGCTCGCCGGCTCCACAGTAAAAACCTCGTGCACGAGACGAGCGAGCACTTCGTCGAAGCTAGGCAGTGACGAGTCGATGGCATTCTGCTCCACCATGCGCGCGGCACGGGTTGGAACGAGGATGTTCGACACCGTGTGCCCCGCGGCGACGGTAGCCGGGGTAATCGCATCGAACATCGAGCCCGTGTAGCGAGGAAAGAGCTCACGGTGCTGCCCGAATCCGGAGGGCCTCGGTGGCAGAATCGCCAGAAGATCGTCGGGGATCGCCAGTTCCGCAGGGGCCAGAGTCTCCATGAGCGCTTCGAACGCGGCCCACTGCTCATCTGCCGGCACTGGACTTACCGGTTCTCTTCCGTCCCCACGCAACGAGTAGATGTAGTAGATACCACCGAGCGCGGACGCAGCCGCCTCGACCTGAAAGCGATGGTGGAGATAGAGCGGTACCAGCACCTCCTCCATGGTCGCCATGGGTCGACCGAGCTTGATTGATCGCTCGCCGAAGCGATCCAGTGCGACCCGTCGCACCTGCATCATGCGGGACAACTCTGCGGCCGCATCGGTCCCATTCGACCACTGATCGACGCGCGGGTTCGCGCTCATGTCCTGGTTCGACAAGTAGAGAACGTCGACCTCCCACGCCTCATCGAGAAGGGCGGTCAGCGTGGCCTGGACGTCGGTGCCGGCTGGAAAGTCCTGGTAGCCGTAGGCGATGGTGACCTGGTCCCACTCGCCAATGCCGACGTCATAGACCTCCGAGTAGTCGAAGGTGCCGTCCCCTCGGAGTGTGACGAGAGGGTGGGGGTAGTCCATCACCGAGATGCGCCCCTTGGTGCTGTCGTAGTAGTTGTGCCCGAGGCCGATGGTATGCCCGACCTCGTGCGCCGAGAGCTGACGGATTCGTGCCAGCGCCCACTCAGCCAGCTCCGGTGGCGTCTCTGTCCCCTCTTCGTAAGGTGACAGCAATCCCTCGGCGATCATGTAGTCCTGACGAACGCGAAGTGAACCCAGTGTGACGTGACCCTTGATGATCTCGCCCGTGCGCGGATCGGTTACCGAGCCTCCATAGCTCCAGCCGCGCGTCGATCGATGTACCCAGTTGATGACGTTGTAGCGAACATCCAGAGGGCTGGCGTCTTCGGGAAGCAACTCTACGCGGAAGGCGTTGCGGTAGCCGGCGGCCTCGAAGGCCTGGTTCCACCACCGCGCCCCTTCCAGCAGTGCCGAGCGGATCGGCTCCGGGGCACCGGGGTCGAGGTAGTAGATGATGGGCTCGACCGGGTCGCTGATCTCGGCACCTGGATCGACCTTCTCGAGCCGGTGGCGAACGATGTAGCGCTTCTCCAGCGGCTCACCCAGAGGCACCGAGTAGTCACGGTAGGTGAGAGCGCCGTAACCGGAGCGTGGGTCATAGAGGCGAGGCTCGTAGTTGTCGTCGGGGAGCTCCACGAAGGACTGATGCAGTCGCAGCGTCACCGCCTCCGCCGACGCCGCGACATTGCCGACGCCTTCGAAGCCGCCTCCCTGGCCTCCAAAGCCGCCCCCGAATCCACCACCTCCGGAGCCGGGCGCGCGCGTGAAGGTGACGGTGGCCTCCATCTCGGTGTTCTTCGGAAAGCCCATGACCATGGGCCGGTAGACGGCGCTACGGCTCGTGTCGACTCGATAGGTCCCGGGGCGCAGCCGCGCTGCAACGTTATGGGTGTCGCGCAGCAGGAATTCGGTGAGATCCACGAGCACCCGGCCATCGGTTTCGGCCGCAACAGTGAACCCCCACAGGGCCGACGCAGCGAAGGCGTCCGTCACGGCGCGCACCTCGACAGCGTCAGAGGAGCTGGACCGGAACCTGTAGTTGGGTTGCACCATCAGCACCTTGGGGCCAACGCGGTCGAAGCGGACGATCCGCGACCCACCGAGCTGGCCTCGGTCGAGGCCGATATCATTTGAGCCGAGCCCGGCGGCGAGGCCGCCGATGTGCAGGACCTCGGTGTCGAAGCGGGAAATTTCCATCCACAGCTTGCCGGTCGCAGCATCCCAGTAGAGAGGGAAGAAGCCGTCGATTTTCTCCATGTCAACGGTCTTGTCCTCAATCGTGGTCACCTCGCCCGTTGCCTCGACCCGGTCCGGTCGCTGCAGGCCGACGGCGAAGACGGCTGAGTCGACTTGGCCGACAAGCGACGACCCGGCCGTCAGCAAAGGCAACCCGGCAAAGGCGACGACAATCAGAAGCGTCAGAGTGCGATGACCGACGACTCGACGAACAGAGGGGGAATCGGCTGGCTGGATGCTCGACATGGAAGTCCGACCTTCTGGCTAGCGGCAACAGGATCGGGTTGCCCCGGCCCATTGACCACGTGGGTATGGAACAGATTGCGGCTAGTCTCTCAGGAGATGGCGGATTCGCCAACCCACCCTTCATCTCTCGCTGTTGTGGCTCGCTTGGGTCGGCAGGGTCCTGCTCGAGCGTCGCAGCGTGGCCCGGGGGGCGTGCAGAGACGAACAGGGTGTGCGCAAACGGGTAACGCCCACCAGGATCTGTCCTTCAGCCCTCTCGCTGCGAGCCAGCTACTGCCCAGAACCGCAGAAGGCGACCAGGTCGATTAGCTGCTGCACGGACATCTCCGCCCTGAAATTCGCCATCGGCGATTCCGTCTCCGGGGGCGGGATGATGTGCGCGGGGGAAATGATCGAATCAGCGATAAACTCCCGCGACTTGCTGGCCAGGGCACCCCCGCACGTGGGACTTTGCGGTCCAGTCTCCGGTGGCGGCATCTCGAGATCACCCGGTACTGCGTGACACGAGTAACACTCCAGGTCCACGAAGGCCTGACGGCCAGCGGCCACATCACCCACGGGGAGGAAGAAATCACCCGTGGTGACGATTGCAGGCTCCTCCTGCTCCTGCGCACAGGAGGCGGCGACGATCGCGAGGACAGCGATGACTCCGAGTGTAGCGACAGTGGTTCTGATTTTCTTCATGATGGGCATCCTCCGCTGAAGTTACCTCGGACCCCAGAGCTCAGTGTTTCTCCTCATTTCTATACTGACCAAATTAAGACATCGGGGTCGCAAAATCAACGGGGCGAGGTCGGCTATGAGGCATTTGGCGCGACTTTCGGGCGGTTTGGAGTGCAGCCCGGGTCCCATGCGGATAGGATCGGGCGCCATGAGTGAAAAATGGCGCAACTTGTGGCTGCTGACTCTTTCGATCTTCTTCGCCAAGGCTCTGTGGTTTTCTGCCTCGGCCGTGGTGCCACAGCTCACCGAGGAGTGGCACCTCACCGGGAATCAGCAGTCCTGGCTAACGATGACTGTGCAGCTAGGCTTTGTGGTTGGTGCCCTCGCCAGCGCCATCTACAACCTTGCCGATCGGGTGCCGGCCGAGAAGCTCCTGGCCTTCAGTGCCGCCGCCGGAGCCGCATCCAATGCCGCCATCGCTCTGTTCGCCGACTCCCCAGGGCCGGCCATGGCGCTCCGCTTCCTCACGGGCGTGTTCCTTGCCGGGGTCTACCCGCCAGGCATGAAGCTGATCGCGACCTGGACAAAGGAGGACCGTGGTCTCGGTATCGGCATGTTGGTCGGGGCCCTGACCATCGGGTCCGCTTCTCCGCACCTGTTCAACGCTCTGCCCTTTTTCGGCGGCGAGGGTGGATTGCCCCCCTGGCAGCCGATTCTGCTGAGCGCATCGGGATCGGCGCTGCTGGGTGCCCTGGTCGCAGGGCTTTTCGTGTCCCCTGGCCCACTGCTCCCCCCGGCCAAGAGCTTCAACTGGCGGTACGCCGCTCGGACTCTGGGCGAGAAACCGTCGCGGCTAGCCAACCTCGGCTATCTCGGCCATATGTGGGAGCTGTACGCGATGTGGGCATGGATGCCGCTGTTCCTGCTGGCCGCCTACCAGCAGGCAGGCTGGAGCGAGACATGGGCCCGTCTCGCCGGCTTCGGTGCCGTGGCTGTCGGCGGGGTCGGCTGCGTGGTTGGGGGCGTGTGGGCTGACAAGTGGGGACGGACCTTGATCACCAGTGCGAGCATGGCAATCTCGGGAGTATGTTGCCTGGTGGCCGGGTTGTTCTTCGGCCACCCTGCGCTGCTCACTGCCCTGTGCTTCGTGTGGGGGTTCTTCGTGATTTCCGACAGCGCTCAGTTCAGCAGTGCCGTGAGCGAGCTTGCAGACCCCTCACATGTCGGCACGGCATTGACCGTCCAGGCCAGTCTCGGCTTCTTGTTGACCATGCTGACCATCTGGCTCGTCCCGCCGCTGGTAGCCCGTGTCGGGTGGGAATGGGCCTTCGCCTTCTTGGCCATCGGTCCGGCCGGCGGCATCTGGAGCATGCTGCGACTGCGAGCGCTGCCCGAGGCGACGAAGATGGCTTCCGGGAACCGTTAGACGCAGAGATCGCGCCTCGAGGGCAGGCATTGCCAGAGTGACTCGGAACCGGATCTGGGCGACTATTCGAGGAAATCCCGGGCCTCTTCGACCTTGTCGCGGTCCATATCGCCGTCTTCCCAGAAGTCCAAGAAGCGCTGGTAGAAGTGGCGCGCCTGCTCGTCGTCTCCCAGATCCTCGTGAATCTGCCCGAGGTAGTAGAAACTGCGCACGTAGGCGACGGGATCGAAAATGTGCGGGCGCGAATCCACTGCTCTCTGGAACCACTCGACGGCCTTCTCCTCCTCGCCATCCTCGAACTGGGCAAGGCCCAGCGAGTACCAGACGCGGAGGTGCGGGTTGCCCTCCATGCTGGGGCGCGGCGGCATCATCTGCACGGCTTTCTCGAGCTCTTCGCTGGCGAGCTCATAGTCTCCAATCGCCAGCGCGTGGCGGCCCCGGAAGATCTGCTCTCCCCTGCGGACCCTTCTCTGCGGCATCTCCTCGGTCATGGCCATCAGCTGCTCAATGGTCGCCTCGGCAGCATCCTCATCTCCCATAGCCGCCTGCGACAGGGCAACGAGCCCCAAGGCCTCGGTGGCATCCTTGTCGCTGCCGATCATCTCGACCGCGATCTGTGCATATTCGAGCGCGTGATCAAAGTCTCCTAGGTCATAGTAGATGCTGGCCGCGAATAGGGGCATTTGGGCCGCAAAGGAGATTCCTTCGGGGATGATGTCAGTACCTTGCTCGGTAAGATCCAGAGCTTCTCTCGATTGCCCCTGAAAGAGCTCGATCACCGCCTGGAGAGCCACGCCTTGGAACTTCAGGGCCGGTGAGCTCGCGGAGGTCACGAGATCCTCCGCCCGGCTCGTCGCCGACGACCAGCTCTCGTCAATGAGATCGATGTTGAGGCGTAGAAGCTGAGCTTGGCCACTGCCCGGCTGCAGCGACTCCGCGACCTCGAGCTCCCCACGTGCTTCATCGGTGCGGCCGGCCCAGATCAGGTAGTTCGCCAGGTTCAAGTGCGCGGCAGCATTGTCGGGATTCGCATCGGCGAACTCACGCAGGACGCCATAGCCGCGCTCGAGGTCGCCTCGCCTGCCATACGCGTCAGCAAGCTGCAACGGCGTCGCCGGGAAGGCTCGACGGCCCTGGATCTTCATGAGCTCCTCGTATTGCGAGATTGCCTCATCGAGATCATCGAGCT
>JAUWTE010000117.1 GCA_030609765.1 Acidobacteriota bacterium | reverse complement strand
CACCTGCAGCTTGCCAAGGTCGATGACGAGTGGCGGATCGTGAATGTGCTTTGGGTGGTGAACCCCGACGCGCCGAGGCGCTAGCTCGCAGTTCTCGCCACGGTTCTGATGTCGGCGCGGGCCGGATAACCAGCAAGATTGTCTTCAAGTCCGCGGTCCAGACAGGAATTTGTGAATCGGTGGCCATCCAAGTAGGGGTGTAGGGATGTGTTCGCAGTGTGCAGACCTCACCCAGGAGGATCCCGGATGGCTGTTCCCACATCACCGAAGGTCAAGCTGGCCGTAGTTGCTTCCCTCTTTGGCCTCGCAATCCTCGTCGTGTACGCCTTTGTCGCCTATCTCAAGGACCCCGAGGCCACCGATGGCTGCCTGGCCGAATACGAGGCGTGCTGCGCCTCGGCCGAAGGATTCACGGGCGCCGTGGACTGCGGCATCGAGCTCTACCATTGCCGAGTTCTGGGGGAGCACGCTCACGCGTCGGGGCTTCCCGCCCGCGACTCGGAATCGTCGAAGCAGTAAAAGGTATTGAATTCTCACTAGTGATACTAATACGCTATAAACAATTCTATTAGTCGTAAATACGCTCTTATGTATAGGAATGCACAGGAACGCTGGACCGGCGTGGGCGACATTCCTGACACCGTAGGAGCGTGGCGAGATGATCGGGCAAGCGAATCTTGAAGACATGGACGGGCTGGCCCCCGACGAGGGGTTGCCCACCGGCGGGGCGAGATCCGAATCGAGCTTTTCGACAGCCACCCTCGCACAAAACGAGGATTACGAGACTCTCGCCCAGTTCACCCTCAGCCTGATCAAGGCCATGCTGCAGGCGGGCTTCTACGAGCCCGGCCACCCCGAGGCGGAAAAGGCACAGACCAACCTGTACACGGAATTCCGCCAGGCCCTCGAGGATCGTTCCGAAATCACCCTGTTGCTCGCGACGCCCGGGGGCGACCCCACCATCATGATCGAGGGCTTCGGGCCGGCACCGTTGCCTCTCGATGAGGTGATGTTGAAGGGGATGGCCGACATGTTCGCGCCCAAGTTTCAGGAGTTCTTCGACAGGCGGCACCTGCTCAGCTTCTCTTTGAAGAAAGCGATCTCCCCCGAGGAGTTCCATTCCTTCATCGCCCTGATGAGTGAGCCGCCGCGAATCACAGGTACCGGCGAGGAGCGCGACCGGTTGACCGCTGCCTTCGTCGAGCGGGACATCATTCACATCTCGACGGTTTTCGATGAGGACATCGTCGGGCGGGAGAGGCGCTTGCCCTGGTTGGTGGAGATGGCCGTGAGCCGATTGCGCCGCGACCTCCAGGTCTTGCCCCTCTACAGGCGTGCCAGCGAGGAGGAGCTACGCAGCATCAAAATGCAGAATATCGATGACGTGATCCGACCGATGCGGACACCAACTCTTCTCAAGGACTTTTTGGTCAACTGCGATCTTCTGGCAGCGGACATCGATGGATTGAACGAATCGTGCCTCGAGCGGGAGATCATCGGGCAGATCGCCGAGGACTTGCTGGCACCGACGGCAAGTGCTCTCGTGGAGGATCTCGAGGAACTGAGGATGCGCTCCGATGCTCTTCAGGCTGAGAGCACCTCCGGTTTCACCGACCGCCGGCTCAGCGTACTCCAGAGGCTCACCGAGAGACTCCGCCATGTTGGCGGGGAGATCGATCACGGCCTGTTCGAGTCTCTGCTGGAACAGGGCCTGGTTACCCTCGAGGAGCTTCCCGCGGGGCTGAGCTACGAGCTCGAAACGCGCCGGCTCGCGGATGATTTCATCGACCGTCTCGATGAGAATCTCCGCGCCCTGCGCGGCAGCGCCGCTGCCACCAACCATGAGCTCGTCGCCATCGCGGAGCGCGTTTTTCCCGAGCTGCTGCAGCGTCGGGATTATGCCGCGGCGGCCGCACTCGCCGAAGTCATGCAGCAGTCCCAGAGGACCGCTCCGGAGCGACTCGAGGATGGCGCGTTGGCACAGGCAGCGCCGCCCCGCGGGGCCCCAACGCCCGAGCCCGAAGGTCTCCTTGAGGCCCTCTCGGTATCCCTATGCGACGCGACGAGAGCGGCCCTTCCCCGCTTGGTGGAGGATCTCGGCCAGCAAGAGAAGGAGGACCGCCAGCACGCAGTAGCGCTGCTGGCCTTCGTTGGCGAGCCTGCCGGGCCGCGGCTGATCGAAGCCTATGCGGACAGCGACCTGAAATCGGTTCGTCTGGCTAGCTTCGAGGCCATGCGCCAGATAGGCCCCGAAGCGCTGATCCCATTCCTCAAGCGACTGCCAGAGATCGAGAAGGAATGGTCGGGTATCCGGCGCATTATCACAATCCTCGGCGAGCAGGGAGGTGCCGAGCTGGCCACTCCCATTGCCCATTTCCTCCACCATGAGAATGCCCACGTTCGCGAAGCTGCGTTGACGGCTGTCTGCAGCCTGAGTAGTAATGAGGCCGAACACCACTGCGTAACCGCTCTCAGAGATCGGCGCCCGCAAGTGCGAGCCGCAGCCGCCGCGTATCTCGCCGACCTGGGGAGCCGGGATCCTAGGGCAATGGAGTTTTATTCCACAGCGCTCCGTGCCGACGATCCTGCCGTACCACGTGAGAGTGACGATGTCCTGGTGCGCATCTGCCGGGCACTCGCTCAAATCGGAGAATTGTCCGTGGACGACGCAACAGAAGCCGAGGCCATACTCCTGGCCGCCCTCGAGCCAGTGTCACAGTCGGGCCTGCTCGGTGGCCTCAGGAAGGGACAGCAACGGCACAGTGAGCGGGTCCGCGAGGCCATTAATGACACCCTGGAGAGTGTAGCGACCGTTGGCTGCTAGCTGGATCCGATGAAGCCGCCATCAGCGGCATAGTGCGGGCGCAGCACCTCGATCGGCACGAGGAACGTGCGCTCCTCGCCGGCAGCCTGGTCGCTGACGACAATTTCGAGCGTGTATTTCCCCGGGGTCAAGTTCTCGGGTAGCTGCAGGCTGCCGCTGTAGGTCGCCGGTCCCTTCGTGCTCAAGCGCTGGGCAGGCAGGACCCGGAGAGTGCGAGGCATGGCCTGATCGCTGCCTTCGGCTCCGCCTCTTTGCGCCTCGAGAAGCCTGCCTCCGATCTGGGGCTGCTTGCCATCCTTCACCTCGATGTAGGCACCGACCTTCTGCCCGGCTACGAATCTTCCATTGGGTATCGGGTAGGCGTAGATCGACGAATCTGTCGTCACCAGCATGAGGTCGCTGGTACGCCAGCCCTCCTCGACCTCGGGGATCTCCACCTCCAGGCTTGTTGCCCCGATCTCGCCGGCGATCTCGTCGAGGAGCGCCACGTGGACATCGTAGGTTCCTGGGTCGAGCATCCACCCATTGCGATACACGACCATGCCAGCCCCCGGCTGATCACCTGCCTCGCTGGTCAAATCCTGGGCCCTGGCGCGCGCCGATAGGTCGTCATCGGCTCTCTCGATGAGCTCGCCGTCCTGGTCAGTCACCGTGACATGGACCCGCAGTGAGGCTCCCAGAGTCCCGTCGGCGCGGAAACCTGTGTTGACTTTCCATGCCTCGATAGAGGTAGCCAGCACCAGGGTTTTTCTCTCACCCCAGCCCCATATCCTGAATACCTCGGCGTGCACCGGCAGCCCCGTCACGGTGCCCGGTAGAGCCAGCGCCGCCATCACCAGCCGCTGCTGCACTTCCTCAACAGCCAGGTCCACATAGCCCTTGCGGGCACGCACGTCGGCGTCTGGGCGGCGCACTTCGACGCGGATCTCGTGATACTCGCCGTCCCCTTCAGGGAGCGGCGCGGCATAGGTGACCAGGTAGAAACGGCCCGTGTCGGATTCAATCGTCTGCACGGCTTCCGCGAGATCGGTGGCGCCGATGATCGCCTGTCCCCCGGTTTCCGCCGCCGCGTCGATCATGCCGTCGCGGAGCCCTGTAACCGCATAGTCCATTTCGATCGAGCTCAGTCGTGCCGAGCCTGATCGGCCACTGGCGAAATCAGCCTCCGAGACGGTCTGAATTCCAGCGTCGACAGCCATCCCTCGCACCTGGTTAATCGGCGTCGGGTCGATAGCGTAGATGCTGACGCTCGAGCTGTTGGCCGCGTGCTGAAGATGCTCCATCTGCTTCATGGCACGGGGGTCGGGAATGCCGAGCGTCAAACTCGCGCGGTCTTCGTTGCTGGCCAGGATGGTGAACGGTCCCCCTTGGGTGGTCTTGACTCCCGTGGTAACCCAGACCAGAGCGGTCCGCCCGCCACGAGCGGCCAGGGCGTCACAGAAGCTGGTGAGGATTTCGAGGGTGTAGAGACTGCGGGCCAGCTCCCGTTGCTCTTCCGCCTGAGCCTCCGCCACCGCCGCGGACACAGGCTCGTTGCCCTGTGGGGATGCTCCGCCGCCATCTTCCCCCGCAATGCCTGCGGTGAGGCTCTGCTCGGCCGCCATGTAGTTGTAGAAGTCCACCAGCCGGCGCTGCAACGAGAGGTCGAGGAGGGGCTCGTTCTCGAGTTTTCGCACTGCTTCCCGCATCCGCTCCATGTTCATCGTGAGCGGCGAGAGCTCCTCGATGCGGCCAACGCCACTGATCATGTAAGCGGCGTGCGGGACGCTGAGGCGCTCCGTCTGATCGAGTAGTGATGACCAGGCGAGGGTGAAGCGATTCTTGGTCATCTCGCTGATACTGGGCCCATCGATGATGTAGATCACAGCGCCCAGGTCTGTCGCGGCAAGGTCGGCTTCAGTCGCGGCGCCGGGCACTTCCTCAGTGGCCAGGGGCGCAGCCGTGGGGGCGTGCTCTGTGGTGGGGGCAGGATCGGCCGCAACTCCTTCCGCGGCGATCGCGACGGGCACGGCCGGCTGGCCGAGGCGGAGCACGGTCCCTTCACTCAGGTCGACAAGCTGAACCGAGAGGATCTCCTGCGCCTCGTCATCCTCGTAAAGGGTGAAATCCTCGAGTGACAGGTTGCGAATGAAGTTGCCGTCGCCATCGGTGACGATTACATCGACGCGGACCTGGGCAACGGTTGCTTGGAAGACCGGTCGCTGCTGAGCGGAAACGGCAGGGATGGACAGCAGCAGGAAAAGAGCGAGCGCAAAACGCCAGGAACGGCAGGCCACGACGAGACTCCTCAATTACCTTCAGACTTGCACGGCCGTAGCGGCACTGAGCCGCACTGGGGACCCCGCCGCCGCAAATGAACGGGTACGGATATAGACATGGTGACAAGCTGGGCGATCCGGCTCAAGTGCCCATCACATTTCCACCACGGCCTGCTACCTCCTGGAATGAGGAGAACACGGCACAGACAGATAGGGGAGGATCGGACGGGCGGTAATGCGATAGCCTGCACTTCTCACCCGCTATCTGACGGCGAGGGAGGGGCGCGTCAACCCGGGATGCTCGAGGATGATCGACGAACATGGAATCAGGACCTTTCATGGCCCATACGTGTGGGTCGGCGCCGGGATTTCTACACTGCTGATCCTGCTGTTCTGCTGGGGGTTGATTTACGCCACCCAGTTATTCCTCCAGAGCCTCAACATCCTAGCCACGACGTCCCCCGAGGCGGCCATTCTCCGCGCCGGGCTGGCGCTGCGAGTGCTGGGCGCCGTCATGGGCGCTCTCGCCCTGGCCACGGCAGCCTACACGGTTCGCATGTCGAAGCGCGTCATTTTGAATCGACAGATACCTCCGCCAGGGGTCTGGGTGCTCGGCCAGCCGAAAATGGTCTTCGGTGATCGGGCCGCGGCCCTCGGGTACATTGTCGAGGGGAGGGCAGTTCTCCTCTCGGTGGCGGGAGTGGCGGTCGTGGCACTCCTATGGCACTACGTTGGCCTCATGACCTCTGGGGTCGTGCCCATCTAGCCAGGCACCTCAAACTTGACGCTAGTACCTGAAAAGGAGTACTTTCTAAGTGTACCGACCGACGGTCGGTCGGTAGGCGGCCGATGGGCAAAGACCCTTCGCCCCCAGGTGGAAGGGCGATGAAAAACACAGGTCAAAGCGGAGCCGGCATGGACTACGGCCGCTTCCACTGGTCTTCGATCCCGCTGTGGGTATCGGTCGCGGCCTTCGGTTTCTATCTTTTGGGAACCGCGTTCTCGTTGTGGGCCCTGCTGCTGGCCCTCGTGAGCCTGGCAACTCTGCTGGTGCGCACAGCACTCGAGGACCGACTCCTGCAGGAGGAGCTCGAGGGCTACGTTGAGTATGCCGGTCGGGTGCGCTACCGACTGATACCTGGAGTTTGGTGATGCAGACCGTGAAGGACCCGCAGATGGACAATGGGCTACCCGTCTTTCGTGCCCAAGGCGTGACCAAGATCTACCCGATGGGCGAGGTCCAGGTGCATGCGCTGCGCGGCGTGGATCTCGACCTTGTGCGCGGCGAGTTTCTCGTGCTCCTCGGTCACTCGGGGAGTGGGAAGTCGACGCTGCTGAACATTCTGGGCGGGCTCGACACGCCGACCGCGGGCCGCGTCTTCTACCTCGACCAGGAGCTCACGACGGCGGAGGAAAGCGAGCTCACTCGCTACCGGCGACGGAGCGTCGGGTTCGTGTTTCAGTTCTACAACCTGATCCCGAGCCTCACGGCCCGTGAAAACGTGGAGCTGGTCACCGAGATTTCCCGCAATCCGATGACGCCGGAACGCGCTCTCGACCTCGTCGGCCTGAGCGAGCGAATGGATCACTTTCCTGCCCAGCTCTCCGGTGGTGAGCAGCAGCGGGTAGCCATTGCGCGAGCCATCGCCAAGCAACCGGATGTACTGCTGTGCGACGAACCAACGGGTGCGCTCGACATCACCTCCGGCGTCGTCGTGCTCGAGGCTCTAGAGCACGTCAACGACGAGCTCGACACCACGCTGGCGGTAATCACTCACAACGCCGCGATCGCCGCCATGGCCGACCGGGTGCTGACCCTGGCGGATGGGCAAATTGTTGGCGACCGGCGCAATGAGACCCGCGTCGCCGCGAAGGAAATCCAGTGGTAGGGGAGGAGATTCAGTGATTGGGCCACGGTTGGAGCCAGTGCTAGTCACAGAGGCAGGAGAGCCGTCGTCATGAAGCTCTCGCCGCTCGACCGCAAGCTCATTCGGGAGCTCTGGAAGATCAAGGGGCAGGCGATTGCCATCGCCCTGGTGATCGGTGCGGGAGTGGCGCTGTACGTGCTGATGCTTTCCACATTCGACTCGCTGTCTGTCACCCAGCAGACCTACTACGATCGCTATCGCTTCGCCGACGTTTTCGCTTCGGCGCGCAGAGCGCCGATCCGCTTGGAGCCCCAGATCAGCGAGATTCCTGGCGTCGCACATTCCGAGACCCGGGTCGTCGCGGATGTCACCATTGATATCGAGGGATTTTCCGAGCCGGCGGTTGGCCGGCTGATCGGAATTCCCGAGGTGCGGCGCCCCATTCTCAACGATCTGTTCCTGCGCCAGGGGCGATGGATCGAGCCCGGCAAGTCCGACGAGGTAATCGTGGCCGAGAACTTCGCCTTCGCTCATGGGCTCGGCACCGGCGACAAGATTGCCGCGGTGATCAACGGGCGGCGCCGCGAGCTGGAGATCGTCGGCCTGGCGCTGACGCCCGAGTACATCTACAGCGTTCGGCCCGGTGAGATCCTGCCGGACGACAAACGCTTCGGCGTGATGTGGATGAACCGGCGCGCCCTGGCGGCCGCCTTCGACATGGAAGGTGGCTTCAACGACGTCGTGCTCACTCTCATGCGCGGTGCGTCGGAGGAGGAGGTCATCGACAGGCTCGATGATCTTCTGGCTCCCTACGGTGGCATGGGCGCGATTTCCCGCAGCCTGCAGCCGTCGCACTTCTATATCACCAACGAGATGGCGGGGCTCGAGACGATGGGTGAGTCGATCCCCATCATCTTCCTGATGGTGGCAGCGTTCCTGCTCAACGTCGTGCTCTCGCGCATGGTCTCGGTTCAGCGTGAGGAGATCGCCGTGCTCAAGGCTGTCGGTTACTCGAACACGGCCGTTGCGGGGCACTTCGTGAAGTGGGCGATGTTGATCACGATCCTCGGAACCGCACTGGGCATCGGGATCGGTGCGTGGTTGGGCCGGGGAATGACCGAGATGTATACCGATTTCTTCGATTTCCCGATCTTG
>JAUWTE010000377.1 GCA_030609765.1 Acidobacteriota bacterium | reverse complement strand
GGACGGCTATTGGCGACCGCTCGTCAGCTATCAGCGCGGCCGCGATGAAGAGGGCCGCAACGTGAGCGTCACGTTCAGTGTCGTCAAGGCGCGCAAGGCCAGCGTGAAGGCCATCGAACTGGAAGGCAACGAGCACATCCCCTCTGAGATTCTCCTGGCTGCCGTCAGCAGCCAACCGAGCAGCATGTTCGGTAGGACGAGGTATTCGACCGATCAGTGGAGCAGAGACCAGCAGGCAGTGCTGGCGCTCTATCGCCGGCAGGGCTTCCTCGCCGCCCGCATCGAGGATGCACCCGTACGCTTCGACGAGGAGTTGGGCGGCTTGCGGCTGACGATGCGCATCGATGAGCGCGAACAGGTGCTGGTATCCGATCTGCGTCTCGAGGTTCAACCAGGCAACCCTCCGGCGGGCATCGACCCGGATGCCTGGGCCACCGAGCTCCAACTGCAGGTGGGAGCTCCATTCAATGAAAGGACGCTGCAGGAGGATGAAGGCCTGCTCCGCATCAACCTCGCCAACGCCGGCTATCCACGGGGCCAGGTAACTCCAACGCTCGAGCCCGATCCAGAGGCCGCAACGGTTGGCGTTTCGTTCACGATGCACCCGGGCGAACGTGTTCGCGTTGGCAGGATTCTCATCGCGGGAAACCAGGTGACGAGCGACGAGGTAATCCGTAGGGAGCTCGCTCTCGTGCCCGGCTCGCCGCTCACCTTCGAGGGCGTTGCAGAAAGCCAGAGTCGGCTCTACCGGCTCGGGATCTTCACACGCGTCGACATCCAGCCGGCCCAGCCCGATTCACTGGATACAGAGCAGACCGTTGTCGTGCGTGTCGAGGAAGGACCGAGCACCCGTTTGTCATGGGGCGTTGGATACGGCAGCGAGGAAGGACCACGGGGCCTGCTGCTCGTCAGCAGGGATAATCTCTGGGGCAAGAACCGCCAGGGCATCATCGCCACGCGGGCCTCGTTTCGCGAGCAGCGTGGCCGTTTGATCTTCACCGAGCCGTACTTCTTGGGGCGCCGTCTGGAGGCCTCGGCGGTGGGCTTTTTCGAGAGCGTTGCCGAGCCGGGCTTCAACGTGGAGCGCTACGGTGGCTCGTTCCTCGTCCGCAAGCGGCACAGTGAGATTCTCAGCAGCTTGGCACGGTACGCCTTCCGTCGCGTCAAAACCTTCGACGTCGAGATCGACCCCGCCGAGCTCGACCCGCAGGACCAGTCCGTAATCATCGGCAGTATCGGCTATTCGCTCGTGCGCGACAGCCGGCCCGACCCGATCAACCCGAGGAGCGGCACCTTCAGCACGGCCGAGGTGGAGCTCGCGGGCGAGGCTCTCGGTAGCGAGAGCGATTTCCTTCGCCTGTTCGGACGCTTCTATTGGTACCGGGACCTGGGGCACGGCGTCGTGTTCGCGGCCGCTGCACGCTTCGGCTGGGCAATTCCATTCGCGGGCGACACGTCTTTGCCTCTGGCGGAGCGCTTCTTTTCGGGAGGCCAATCGACGTTGAGAGCTTTCAAGTTCAACGAGGCGGGGCCGACGGACGAGAACGGCAATCCGATCGGGGGCGACGTGCTCTTGGTCGGCAACCTCGAGCTTCGCTTCCCGGTGCGTGGCAACTTGGGCGGGGTGATCTTCTTCGACGTCGGCAACGTATTCACGGACTTCAGCACCGTGAGTGCCTACGAAATCCGTGAGATCGCGGGCATAGGAGTCCGCTACAACACACCCGTCGTGCCGATTCGACTCGATTGGGGACATTTTCTCGACCCTCGTGCAGGTGAGGACGGATCGAGATTCTATATATCTGTGGGGCAAACCTTCTGATGAGTGCGCCAACGACATGGCGTGGGCTGCTGGCGTTGCTGGTAATCGCCGCAGCAATGCTCTACGCCCCATCCGCCCGGGGGCTCGAAAACGACGAGAAGGGGCAGGTGATCGACCGGATCGTCGCGGTGGTCAACGGGGAGGTCGTTACCCTCGGCCAGCTACAACGAGCCCTCAGCGTCTACGAGTCCAACCGCCTCGCGGGTCTTGTGGAGGGTTGCGGCCTGACCATCTCGGACGATGGGTTGGACCGCGAGAGGCGCGAGATGGAGACCCTCGATAGCCTCATCGACAGCTTGTTGGTGTTTCAGTACGTCCGCCGCTTTCCTCAGGTGGACGTTACCAGCAGCGCGATTTCAACCGAGTTTCAGGAGCTCGCCACGACGTATCCGACTCGGCGGGAATTCGAAGTCGAGATGCAGAGATGGGGTTTCACGACAGCTACGTTGCGCCGGGCACTCGAACGACAGCTCATTGTGGAAAGCTATGTAGAGACGCGCTTCCGGGAGTTTGTGGACATCTCCCTGCAGAGGATTACCGAATACTACGAGGAGACCCTGGCCGCGGAGATGCGGAACCAGGGCGAGCCGTTGCCCGCCATGGAGAGCGTGTCGGATTTGATCACGGCAATCTTGCGAGAGGAGGAGGTGAACCGGCGCATCGATGAGTGGATTGTCGAGCTGCGTGAGCGCGCCGAGATCCTGACCTCTCTGTGGTAAAGAAGCCGAGCAAAGCGGAAATCAGGGCACGTGAGGCGGCGGTTGCCGGGGCTGGAGGGCCGGCTCCACCGCAGCCGAACGGCTACGGCTTTGGCGCGCTCGTCGGACAGGACAGCGTGATCGAGGCCCTGCGCAGGGCGTTGGACGACAACCGCCTGCCCCATGCCCTGCTCTTTCACGGGCCCGTGGGCGTCGGCAAGGCGACGTGCGCCGGCATACTCGCCCAAGCGCTGAACTGCTCGGTGGGTGGGTTCAAGGATGCCTGTGGAACGTGCGTCTCGTGCCGGAAGATGGCCCGCGGCCTCCACCCGGACATCATCTGGATGACCCCGGAGGGAAAGGGAGGCCAGATCAAGGTCGAGAGAATCCGAAAAGAGATTATCGACAAGGTGGGCTTCCGGCCCTATGAGGGTCGGCGCCGCGTCGTGATGATCGACGACGCCCATCGCCTGAATGCAAGCGCGCAGAACAGCTTGCTGAAGACGCTGGAGGAACCCCCGCCCTCCTCTCTGATCGTTCTTGTTACGCCAGCCCCAGAGAGCCTTCTCCCCACGGTGCGATCGCGCTGCCAGCCTCTACGCTTCCGAGCTCTTGCGCCGCAAGTGCTCCAGCGCCACCTCGAGGAGGTCCACGACATTCCCGCCGATGAGGCGCGCCTGCGGGCGGTGCTGGTATCCGGCAGTGTCGGCCGCGCGCTCGATCTCGACCTCGACACTCATCTCGGCAGGCGTGCGGTAGCAGAGGAATCGCTCCGGGATGCCATTCAGGGCGGCGCCGCCCTTCTCGCCTCCGCCGAGATTCTGCTAGCGGCCGGAGCGGGAGACAGGAAAGTCGACCAGGCCGCATCCTCGATGGCCTCCGTGAGGGACATCCTCAGAGATCTGCTGGTGCTGTGTTCGGGCGGCGACCCTGACCTCCTGGTGAACGCCGACCGCCGCTCCGATTGGCAGGACTGGGCCAACGAGATGAGTCCCGACGGCATTCTCGCCGCCCTCGATGCCGTGCAGCGTGCCGACGATCGCTTGCATGGCGCCGTGCAGCCGAATGCCCGCCTCGCCATCGAGCAGGCGCTCATCGAAGCCGGTACCGCCCTGAGTGGTGAGGCGGTCAGAGGATGAGTGAGCGGGAGAAGGTGAGCCGGGAGAAGGTGAGCCGGGAGATTGGCGACTCCGAGGAGCGCCTGCTGGTCGGATGCACCATGGGCGACCCCGCCGGGATCGGTCCGGAGATCGTCCTGAAAACCCTCGTCGAGCGACCCGAAGCGGCAGCCTCGACCCTCGTTCTCGGCGATCTGTCGTTCCTGGAGACAGTGCGCAACAGCCTGGGTGTCGATATCGCCCTGACACCGGTCGGTAATTGCGACGAGGCGAAGGAGCGGCGTCTGGCCGGCGAGGATGGACCATTCGTTTTCTCCTGTGCCATGGTCGAGCCGGACCTCACCGCCGGCCGGCCGCGTGCGACCGACGGTGTCGCTGCTCTCGCCTGTATCCGTGTCGGCGCCGACCTGGCCACCGGCGGAAGCCTCGATGGTCTCGTCACCGCGCCGGTCAGCAAGGAGATCATTGCGGCCTGTGAGCCAGGATTCGTCGGCCACACCGAATATCTCGCCGGCAGGGCCGGGATC
>JAUWTE010000369.1 GCA_030609765.1 Acidobacteriota bacterium | reverse complement strand
CAGCGATCTTCAGGTAGAAACAGCGCTTGCACTCCTCCCAGAGGAAGGCGAAGTCCGAGGGGATGAGCTTGAAGTTGCGCGGGATGGGGCCGAAAAGGTCCTCGGCTGGCGGGATCTTGCTATTTTTCTGCAAAGGGGCATGCTCCGGCTATGACTATCTCGTCACCCGACGGCATAGAGCTGTCGGTCAGACCGCGGCGGGGGCGGCCCGATGGCTTCGGGCATCAATCGGCAGCAATTGAGGGAATTACACTCCGCCGTACTCGGACATGCCCCCTAACATTGTTGCGCCCATCAAGGTGAAGAGGAAGACGATGGCAAACATGATCTAACCGAGCAGCGCGAGTACGCCCGTGATCGTGAAATAGGTCTTGATCGTGCTCAGTGAAACGACGAGTTGTGCCTCATCGCCGGTCGCGTACGCCCTCTCGACCGATGAGGCCGACTGCATCAGCAGCACGCCCATCCAGATGGGCAGCCAGGCGAAAATGATCCCGATGATGGTGAACACCATCATGACCCCGTAGAGGATCGACAAGACGCCGACTAGCTTCATCCAGCCTTTGGCTTGATGAATCGGTAAGCTGATGTTCCTGACAATCTCGCCCTGCGCATCAATTTCCATGGCAACCCCCTGAGTGTTTCCCGCCCCGGTTTTTCGCTGACCCATCGTGTATCACGAAAGGGAAGGGTTTTTCGACCCTCACCCCGATCTGGTCCCGCACGCCCCCAGCAGACCGTGGTGAGAGTGTGATGGGTCCGCTCTAGTCCAGGAGGGAAGCGAACCGCTCCAGAATCTGGCGTGCCGGTGACGACTGGACTGCCTCGAGCGCTTGATCCGGGTCCTGCCCCTGCTCGCGGATGACCTCGCGCTGAATGTCGACATACATGCGCATTACCGGGGCGCTGAACTCCGGGTGGAACTGCACGCCCCAGGCGCGCTCGCCCATGCGAAAGGCAGAGTTGAAATCGAAGTCGCTGCTGGCCAGGCGCACGGCCCCTTCCGGCAACGTGAGTACCGACTGGGCGTGAGTCGCCTGTGCGGGGAAGCTCTCCGGCAGGTCGGCGAAAAGCAGGTCATCTTGTGCGGCCGGCAGCGTATGGATGGTTATCGTGCCGATCTCGCGCCCGGCGGGATGGTAGCCAACATCGCCACCCAAGACGTGGGCAAGAAGCTGGTGCCCGTAGCACACCCCGAGGATCGGGACGCCCTCCGCGTAGAGATCTGCCAGCCATACGCCGGCCGCTTCGCTCCACGGGGCGTGGTCGGTAACCATCTCGACCGCACCGGTCACGACTACGGCTCCAGCCGCATGATTGTCCGGAGACAGGACCAGGTCCTGTGCGTCGAGGACCTGAGTCATTTCCTCCGGCAGCTTCAGGCCGGCCTTCATCCAGTCTTCGAAATCACCATGTTCCTCGAAGATCTCGGGGTAAGTCGAGCCAGTCTTCAGGATGATGAGAGGGTCTTTCACAGTGGATTCACTCGCTTTTTCTTACTGATGAGGGCTTCGTCAGATGCTTCGCTCGTCGAATCTCTCGTCGGGTCTTTCGTCGGATCTCTTTGGGGCCGATTTCATCAGGCACTCACCTGCGGTACCTCACCTCTCCCCCGATGATCGTGTAGGCGACCTCGGCGGAGGAAATCTCGCCATCTGGAATGGTCAGGATGTCCTTCGATAGAACGGTGATGTCGGCGTACTTGCCGGGGGTGAGCGAGCCCTTGATCTCTTCCTCGAACGCCGCGTAGGCGTTGTTGATCGTGTACGACCTGAGGGCCTGCTCCCGCGTGAGGCTCTGCTCGGGCATGAAGAACGAGCCGTCGGGAAGCCGGCGCGTGACCGTGCAGTCGAAGCTGGCGATCGGGTCGATAAGCTCGACCGGCGGGTCGGTTCCGTTGAGCACCACGGCGCCCATGTCGTAGAGGGTCCGGTACAGATAGCCACGCTCGACGGTCCGCTCTGGGCCCAACCGATCCTCCACCCAGATACCGTCGGAGCAGGCGAAGATGCCCTGCACCGAGGGAATGATCTCCGATTCCACGAACCGCGCCAGATCATCGGGGTGGATCACCTGGGCGTGCTCGATGCGCCAGCGGAAGTCGGTCGACCGTGGGACTTCGACGCCCTGCTCTGCCAGTTGAGCCGCTTCCTCGTAGGAAGCCTCGAAAATGTCCAGGAGGACCCTCACGGCCCGATCCCCGATGCCTTGAATGGCCATCTGGTAGTCGTGTTCGAGGGCTAGCTCGGCGGAGCGCTCGATGTCGGGCACTGGGGTGACGTTGAAGCCAACGCTGCGGGGCAGGTCCGCATAGGGCTCCAGCAGCCAGCCACCATGGACGCCGAGGGCGCCGTCGAGAACCTTTTCACCGATGGTACGAATCGTCAGGTAGCCGTCCCCGTAGCCCACCATGCGGTAGTCGGCCAGCCTACCCTCGAGCTCCTCGGCCGTTTCCTGGATCGACATGTAGAGACGCACGGGCAAGTTGCCTTCATCCGCCATCTTGATAAGCAAGTCGAGCGTTTCGAAGGTCGAGCCCATGTCCTGGAAGCTGGTGATGCCATTTTCCATGGCGTTCTCAGCCGCGAGCTGAACCCAACTTCGGCGCTCGGCGCCCACCTCATCAGGGGAGCGCCCGGATCGTGACTGCCGGTAGGCCGCCTCGACCGCACCCGAGGCGTTCTCGCGCAGCATGCCGATCGGCTCGCCACGCTCGTCGCGGACGATCTCTCCGCCCTCGGGATCGGGCGTATCCCGCGAGATTCCGCCCAGCTCCAGAGCCAGGGCGTTCACGAAGATGCCATGGCCACTGGTGTGCTCGAGCAGAACCGGATTCGCGGGGCTGACCTCGCTGAGGCCATGGTGCATCGGTAGGCCCTCGACGCTGGTGCTCGGCGGCTGTGCCCATTTGTCCTGGTGCCAGCCACGACCGACGATCCATTCACCCGGCTCAGCCTCGACAACCGCCGCGGCGATTATCGACACAATCTCGTCCCAGTCGCGGGCGAAACGCAGGTCGATTTGAGTCAGCTCCTGGCCCAGGCTCAGGTAGTGACCGTGCCCCTCGATCAGGCCCGGAATCGCAAGCATGCCCTCGAGGTCGATGACCTCGGTTTCGCGCCCGATGAATTGCTCGATTTCGGCGTCGCTGCCCACCGCGACGATGCGGTCGCCACGGGCTGCCAGTGCCTGTGCCTCAGGCAGGTCCGCATCCACGGTGACGATCTTACCGTGCAGCAGAACCAGATCAGCCGGTTCCTCGCCGTTGCTTCCCGCGCACCCACCCCCCGTCGCCACGAGCGCCACGAGCACCGCCAGCACCGCCAGCATCACTCCGGCATTCAGAGAAACACCTCTGCTCCTGACCACCCCGACCATGCCCCTAGTAGCTGTCATGAGCCAGTCCTCCAACGATGTGTTCGCTCGTCCTTCAATGATGCCGCGCCGCACCACCTCGGAATCGGGCAAAGACCCTGCCTATGCTACCGTGGATCGAGAGTCAGCATCTCGCTCAATCGTCACCTGGTCGGCGGTACTGGAGGTGTGGCGAGTCTGGCGAGCGGGACCCAAGGATGAGGGTAGGGAGGAACGACGGTATGGGGAGGAAGATCGCGCTGGCGCTGTTGGTGATCGCCGTGCTCGCAGTGCCCGAAGCATGGGCTCAGAAGTTCGAGCTCGCGCCCTTCGCCGGCTTCCGCACCGGCGGCAGCTTCAATGCCGAGGCTGATGAGCCGACGAAGATCACGGTCGATGGTGGGGCGGCGTACGGCTTTGCCGCCGGCTTCGGTCTCGACGAGAGTTGGCAGATCGAGTTCGTCTGGAGCAGAAGCGAAACAGAGATGGCGGCACGTCCCCCCGGTTTCGGCAGCCCCGCCATCAAGCTTTACGACGCCAACGTCGACGTGTATCACGTCAACCTGCTATGGCAGTACGGCGCCACCGAGGACAGATTCCGGCCCTTTGCTTTCGGCGGTCTCGGTGCGACGCAGTTCAGGCCAGAGCAGAATTTCAGTAGCGAGACGCGCTTCTCGCTGGGTTTTGGCGCCGGTGTGAAGTTCTTTTTCAGTGACAATTTCGGGATTCGCTTTCAGGG
Organism: Acidobacteriota bacterium; assembly: GCA_030609765.1. GTDB lineage: Bacteria > Acidobacteriota > UBA890 > UBA890 > UBA890 > CALAKE01. The sequence continues at coordinate 132 of JAUWTE010000369.1, read as the reverse complement.
CCGTTTCATCCCCACGCTGATGAAGGCCGACTCTGAGATCTACTGTCGCCCGCACCGCCCCTGCTACCGGATCTACGATGACGAGTTCCTGCTCCAGGGCGAGTTCACCTTCGCAATCGTGCTGAGATTCCT
>JAUWTE010000146.1 GCA_030609765.1 Acidobacteriota bacterium | reverse complement strand
CGACGACTTCGTCAGGTTACGGGTCGGGCCATTCTCGATGGTCGCCGTGAAGACGTCGCCGCGGGCCACGATGATCGCCCGCTCGCCCTTCGGGCTGAGATCGAAGTCCTCGATGTAGTTGCTCACCTGAATGCGCGAGGGGCGCATCGACAGCCCATCATCGGGAACCGCGATAGCGATGGTCTGCGACCTGCCGGTGTCGGTGTTGAGGACGCGCAACTCACCACCGTACTCGTACACGATACGGTTCTCGCTATCCGCAGCGGGCCAGCGTACGTCCCATGTGGTGCTATCGGTGACCTGCACGATGTCTTCGTTGCGCAGATCGTAGGAGAAGATGTTCAGTGTTCCGGTGCGATCGGAAACGAAGTAGATCTTGTCGCCGGCCCACATCGGGTCGCGATCGGTGCGCACGTGGTCGGTGAAGTTCTTCGCCTCATGGGTCTCGAGATCGAAGGTCCAAAGATCCTGGGCCCAGCCGCCTTCGTAGCGCTTCCAGTTACGGAAGTCGCGCATGAGCGGCGAATAAAGGATCGTCTTGCCGTCGGGCAGGAACTCACCGGCGCCCGCGTATGGCATGGGCAGGGGAACCGGCAAGCCACCGTCGAGGCTTACCGTGTACAGCCGGCCTTCGCCGATACCCTCGGCGTAGCGCAACGAGCGGAACAGCACGGAGCTACCGTCGGGGGACCAACCGTAGACAACGTTGTCGAAGCCCCAGCGGTGCGGCAGGGGGCCCTGCGCCGGATAGTAGGTGAGTTGGCGCGGTACGCCTCCCGTAGCGGGGACCACGTAGACCTGCTCGTCGCCGTCGTACTGACCGGTGAAGGCAATCCAGCGGCCGTCGGGTGAGAACTTGGCGAAGATCTCCACCCCTGGATGTGCGGTAAGCCGAACCGCCCTGCCTCCGTCCGCAGAAGCCAGCCACAGATCACCGGCATAAGTGAAAACCACCTGGTCTCCGAAGATATCCGGAAAACGCAGAAGCTTCGTCTGCGCCACGGCCTCCCCTGTCGGCAGGAAGGCAACCAGAGCGGCGAGCAATACCAAAGCTTTAACGAGACGGTTCGACATAGGTTCTTCTCCTTGGATGAGTACGACGCCTGGGGAAAAGGCGGGGTCTTGATGTCAGTACAGTCGCAGAAACACCCCGACCCTGGAATGAATACGGTCCCGGAATGAGTAGGGTTCCGGAATCGGGAGATTTCTGGGCGGGACTTCTCGAGAACTGGCAAAGGAGATTACACCGGAGAACCACGCCGCACACGCACAATGCGCCTGCATCACGCGCATCGGCCCCTCGCGCCGACCACGAGCGAAGTCGTACATTGTCCACGCAGCGGTTCGGCCCCTCGCGCCCACCACGAGCGAAGTCGTACATTGTCCACGCAGCGGTTCGGCCCGGGCCGGCGGCGAAAGGTTGGCGTATTTGATCGACTTGCTCATACAGATCTGGCCGTACTTGGTCGCTGCGGCCTATCTGCTGGTCGGCGCGATCGCCTCGGCGCACGTGGTGCTCTACAAGCGCGACGTGCGCGCGGCCATCGGCTGGGTTGGCTTGATCTGGTTCAGCCCGTTCGTGGGCGCCGCCCTCTACCTCTTCTTCGGCATCAACCGCTTGCGCAGGAAAGCAACGCGGCATGCCGAGGATGATCCGCTGGATGAGTCCCTTCATCCGCTGGCAACACCAGGTGCGACGGGCCTGCCGGAATCCGACGAGGCAGCCTTCGTCGAGGGTACCGAGCCGCATTTGCTCGGCCTCGGGCAGTTCGTCGGCAGGGCCACCGGCGTTCCACTGACCGCGGGCAATCTCATCGAGCCGCTCGTGAACGGCGACGAGGCCTATCCCGCAATGCTCGAAGCCATCGCCGACGCGAAACGCAGCGTCGCCCTGTGCAGCTATATCTTCGACAACGATCGTGCGGGGTTGATGTTTCTGGATGCGCTCGGCAATGCGGTGGGGCGCGGTGTGGAAGTGCGGGTGCTGATCGATGCCGTGGGTGCCAGGTACAGCCGCCCGCAGATCACCGAGCTGCTGGAGGCTGGTGGCATCACGGTGGCCAAGTTCATGGACTCGCCGATTCCTCTGCGCAATCCCTACGTGAACCTGCGTAACCACCGCAAGATCATGGTGGTCGATGGACGCCTCGCCTTCACGGGCGGCATGAATATCCGCGAGGGTTGCCTGCTGCTGCGGGAGCTGCCGCACCCGGTACAGGACCTTCATTTCAGGGCCGAGGGTCCGGTGGTAGAAGAAATCATGGACGCGTTCGCCGCCGACTGGAGCTTTACGACCCAGGAACAGCTCGAGGGGGAAACCTGGTACCCGGCGCTCGAGTCTCCGGGGCCAATCGTTGCCCGCGGCATCCCCGATGGACCCGACGAGAACTTCGAGACGATTCGCTGGGCTATTCACGGAGCGCTGTCGGTGGCACAGCGCTCCGTCAGCATCATGACGCCCTACTTCCTGCCCGACCAGTCCTTGATCACGACTCTGAGCCTTGCCGCCATGCGCGGTGTCGAGGTGGACGTGATACTCCCGGAGATCAGCAACCTGCGCTTCGTTCAGTGGGCCTCGATGGCGCAACTCTGGCAGATTCTCGAGAGGGACTGCCGGATCTGGCTCTCACCGCCGCCCTTCGACCACACGAAGCTCATGTTGGTCGACGACTCCTGGGCATTGGTCGGCTCGGCCAACTGGGATCCGCGCAGCCTGCGGCTGAACTTCGAGTTCAACGTGGAGTGCTACGACACCGAGCTCGTCACCAGGCTGGCTGCTCTGATGGCCGACAGACGCGCCGCAGGCAGGGAGCTGACCCTCGAGGAAGTCAACGGCCGAAGCCTTCCGGTGAAGCTGCGTGACGGAGTGGCCAGGCTGTTTTCACCCTACCTCTGAGCACCAACCGGGCTCAAAGGCCGGCCCATGCTCGGAGCCAGGAAATCACCCACTAGCAGGCCGTGGTTTTCAACGGATCGCGGCTGCGACCTATCTCTTGGTCACGACGATCTGCGCGCTAAAGACGCTGTTGACGATCTCCGACAGATCCATGGTTTCGTCGACAGCGGAGGTGCTGACGGGAACATCGCTTCCGCAACATCCGCTGCTTGCGGGCTGCGGCGGCTCGGGCGAGCAGCAACCTCCGATCGCATCCACCGCGGCCTTCACCATCGGGTCGTCACCACCCAACATCTTGAACGCACTCTTCAGCTCGACCTGGGGCTCTTCTTCGAACCCCGCATCGCGCATCATGGAGAGGTAGTCGTCCATCAGGGCGGCGCCGGCGATGCAGCCAACGTATGCCGCGAGGTTCTTTGCCACGATGGGCGGCAGGGGCTTCGTCAGCACGATATCTGAGACGGCCAGGCGCCCGCCTGGACGTAGCACCCTGTAAGCCTCCCGAAACACGGCCGACTTGTCGGGCGACAAATTGATAACGCAGTTCGAGATGATGACGTCGACGCTCTCGTCTTCGACCGGCAGGGCCTCGATCAGTCCCTCGCGAAACTCGACGTTGCCGGCGCCAACCCGTTCGGCGTTCTCGCGCGCCTTGGCGATCATTTCCGGGGTCATGTCGACGCCAATCACGCGGCCCGTCGGGCCCACGGCCCGCCAGGAAATCAGCGCATCGAAGCCGGCACCCGATCCCAGGTCGAGGACGGTCTCGCCCTCATTGACCGCCGCCATCGCCAGCGGAGCCCCGCACCCCAGACCAAGGTTGGCGCCATCGCCGACAGCTTCGATCTCCTCCTTGCTGTACCCCATCTGCTCCGCCGCCGACACCGGGTCAGCGGAGCCACAGCACGAGCCACTACCCATCACCCTCTCGGCGTACGCTTCCCGTACCGCGTCGCGGATCGCGGTGCCGCCGTCCTCTACCATCTTGTCCGTCATTGTCATTTTCCTCCGGCCGGCACCCTCAGGACTGCACGTCCTCGAGGAACCCCTCGATGTCTTTCAGCACTTCCGGGTTCGGCCTGCAATAAACCCACTGACCTCGTTTCTCACAAATGATGAGTCCGGCGTTCTTCAGCTCCTTCAAATGATGCGAGACCGTCGATAGCGACAGATCGAATCTGCTGGCGATATCTGAAACCGAATTGCCGACGTCGCTCGGCAGGTCTGCCTCACTCGCCGGCTGGGCCCCAGCAGAACCGACCCTATCGGCGGCAGCGGTGTCGGCGTCATTCACAACCCCGCAATCGCAGCAGCACGAGCGGATCGTTTGGAAGATCGCCAAACGGTTGCGGTCCGAAAGCGCCTTGAATATGGCTGCCAGCCGTTCCATCAGTGTCTATCCGTAGCTCGCCGGGCCACAGGCTGGCCGTCGACGATAATCACTTTAGTTTCAGGAGCCCGATCCAAACCGCCCGAGCCTGATCTGACTGTGTGCCGGGCTACAGCGTCCGTTTCTCCCCACGCTTCTGCCGCGGGCACAGGGAAGCTAGTTCGATATTTCGACAACTATCGAAATAGTAGCCACGGGCCCGCGCCACGTCAAGCCGAATGGTGACACCCACTGCGCGGTCTCGGCGATCCCCAGAACGAGCTTCCGCAGCCTGTGCGCCCTCAGAAGGTGGGCGGCGGCTCGAGGCCCTGGTACTTGGCCATGAAGCCGCGATCGATGCGATCCTTCAGCCACCAGGCCCAACGGCTGTTCGAGATCAGACCCTTGTACCAGAGCAGCGCCCGCCCGTCGCAGGTATTGAGGATGGACAAGAAGCCACTCTGTGGCTCGTAGCGGGGGGGCGCCGTGCCCTTGATCGCAGCCAGGAGACCGCGCCACAGAACCGGCCCTTGGCGAACCGCGTAGACGCCCGCCTTGGGTGTATCCGGGTAGCTGGCCAACGTCGCACAGTCGCCGACGGCGAAGACGCGGGAGTCGCTGACCGAGCGCAGGTAGTCATCGACGAGAATGAAGCCACGCTCGTCGAGGTCGAGTCCCGCGCCCTGGAACATGGGGTCCGCCGTCGCCCCGGTGAGCCAGACGGTCAGGTGGGAGGAGATGCGCGAGCCATCCGCGAGCTCGACCTCATCGGGATGCACAGTGGCGACGTGGCTGCCCAGGTGCAGGTGGATACCCTTCCGCGCCAGGATCTTCTCGGCCTTTTTGCGAAATCGGTCTGAATAGCCGGTGAGGATGCGATCAGAGGACTCGACCAGGGAGACCTCGCGCGCTCGTCCGGCGACATCGAGGAATTCTGCGATGCCGCAGGCGACCTCGAATCCGGCAGCGCCGGCCCCGACCACGGCGACCCGCTGCTTTTCCGGAGATGTCGTGTCGCGCAGCCTTACGATGGCGCGCTTCAGGTTGACCGCCTGCGACATGGGCTTCACACGAACCGCGTTTTCTCCGATGCCGGGCGAATCCTGGCCGTCGGCCTTGGTGCCGATGTTGAACGACACAAAATCGTATCCAATCTCCTGGCCATCCTGCAGGACAACGGTCTGTGCCTCGGGATCGATACCCACCGCCGGGCTCTGGATAAGCTTCCCGCCGGCCGCCGCAACCAACCTGGGCAGGTCGAAGGCGATCTGATCCTCCCGATAGCCACCGCGCAGATAGCCCGGCACCATCGCGGAGTAGTGGTGCTTGTCGGACACAGACACCGCTATGAGGTCGACGTCAGGCTGCGGGTCAGCAAACATACGCTGCAGGACCTGCAGATTAGCGTGCCCGATTCCGACGAGGAGAAGACGCGGCTTACGTTTGGGCCCGGCAAGCGTCATTGGCCAACCTCCGCGCGCCCGCCCGCAAGCTCTACCCGAATGGTGACCTCTGTGCCATCCTCGGGAAGGACTCCAGGCCGCACCCGGAAGCGAGTCGCTCCATCAACGAACTCCCGTACCGTGTAGCTGGCGTTGCCGATCTTGCTGCCCGGGCAGGAGTACAGACACACGACGCAACCCGAATGCCACTGGCCGATGTTGGCCCGGTGGCCACCGAAGCGCATGTCGAACCCGCGCTGACCGGGATCGAGAAGAATGTCCCCGAGAGTCAGAGGCTCACTCCGGCCGGGGATGATGACGTACAGGTCGATGGGCGGCCCCTCGATGAGCTTGTCGGGCGCGGTCGAATCCGGCTCGTATCGTTCGTCCCAGGTATCGAGCGATAGGGAATTGCCGGGCTTGGCCCCGAGTGCTTCGAGCGCATCGAGGACCTGCACGTCGCTTACCTCGGCGCGGAAAAGGCTCCGTGACGCAGCCCTCCCGTCGTGCCAAACGATGAAGTGGTATCCGGCCATGTCCGACTCTTCTTCAAAGCCGGCGGCCGTGACAACGGCGGGGAACTCGATGGAGCTTTCGGAGATCGTGACGACCGAAGCGGTGGGAAGATCCTGGCTGCACGCGGTGAGGGGGCCGGACAACACCAGTGCCACCATAACGCCGGCCGCAATCGGAATGCCGGCGCGCGCCACCAGGCGCCATCGCGGGGGACAAATCCTCCCTAGCATCATTGCTCGAGTCTCCAGTCAGAAAGTGCGGTGATCAAGACATGCTCCGCAAGAGTACCAGCGAAGGCGACGCCTTAGTACTATTTGCATGGGCGTAGCGGGTATCGTGACTCAAGAATCGGCCACCCCGCTGCGGGATCCGAGGGCGAGCGCGCATGAAGAGATTTTCACTCTTGCTGCTGGCAGCAATCATCTTCTCAGCAGGCTGCGGCACAGTGCCACCTGAGGCAGGTGACGCCGAGACTGCCACGGCAACCACGCCGCGCGCATCGTCAGCTCAGATCCCGCCGAGCGGCCCCTTCAGTCTCGAGCTCGTAGCTGACTTCAACATTCCCACGGGCGCCTCCTTCGAGGGCATTTCCGATGCTGATTTCGGCGGAATCTCGGGGCTGTACTTCGATCCCGGCAAGATGGAAATCGTGGCGATCAGCGATAGCCGCGCCAGCAACCGGTACTTCACGCTGGCAGTGCAATTCGACGGCGACGCCATCAGCTTCACGCCGACATCGGTTACCCATCTGGGCGAAGCAAACCTGCCCGATCACACCGGAACATCGGCGGGTCGGCGGGTATTCGACCCCGAGTCGATCGCTCTTGCTCCCAACGGCAATTTGTTCGTGTCCGCCGAGGGCATCGTGACCCGTGAGCCTCGAATCGCCCCGACGATTGCCGAGTATCAGATGGACGGCCACTTCGTGCGCTTCCTGCCGGTTCCTGACAAGTTCGTGCCGGAGGCGGAGGGTCCACAGACAAAGGGAATCGCCAACAATCTCGCCTTCGAGAGTCTCACCGTGTCGCCGGACGGCAGCCGGGTGTTCAGCGCTGCGGAGGCCGCATTGGTGCAGGACGGCGTGTCCTCCTCTGTCGACGAGGGCAGCCTTGCTCGCATTCTCGAGATCAGGATCGGGGGAGACTCTGCCGACGTCGTGAGGGAATACGTCTATCCGGTGGAGCCGCTCATGGTGCCCGACGATTTCGAGCCTGTAGCCGGCGATAACGGT
>JAUWTE010000281.1 GCA_030609765.1 Acidobacteriota bacterium | reverse complement strand
GGCGCTACCGGCTGGCGTGGTGGCGATGTCCCCGGGGGCAGAAGGGGAGGGGAGAGCCACCCCTGAAAAGGCCTAGACTAGGCACGGTAGGCCAAGTCCTGGTTGTCTTCGGGCTCGTGGCGGCTATCCGCGCGACCCCCGGAGGAGTTCCTACCCTTTTGGGACGGCCACGTTGGCCAAGGGATCGGACCGTGCGCTTGCCGTGGACGAGCTGCACGCGGTAGTATGCGCATTATGCGTATACGCACGTTGCTAATAAATCAGCTCGCCGTGAGTGGGCTGCAGCAGACAGGAATCTGAGGATGGCCAAGAACGCCGGAAGAGAATCTGGGCGGCGCGTCCCGCTCAAGCCCATCGAGTTTCTCCTGCTCGCCGTGCTTTCTGACTCGCCGTTGCACGGCTATGGCATCGTCCGAGAGATTCATGATCGAACCCAAGGGAAGGTGCGGCTTCGCCCCGGCGATGTCTACCGAGTCATCTACCGTCTGCGGGAGCGAGGCCTGTTGGACGATGCCGGCCGACGAGCACCGGGTGATCTCGTTGATGAGCGGCGCACCTACTATCGCATCACGCCGCTGGGTCTCGATGTGGCCACCGAGGAAGCTGAGCTGCTGGCGCACATCTCGGCACCGCTCCTTTCGGAGAGCACCAAATAGCCGGGAGATCACCCGATGAACGACTTCGAGACGGGCCGATCCCTACCGCCTGACGGAAGTAACGAGCGTTTGCCCTTGTTCGCTCCGGGCTGGGGCTACCGCATTCTGTTGCTCGCCTTCCCACGCCGCTTTCGTGCCGCCCACGCTCTCGATCTACTCGAGCTTTACGCCGACATGAGGCGCTCGCCATGGCGGCGACGAACTGGCGGCATGTGGTGGGACCTGCTCTCCAACGGTCTGGCTGCGCGCCTGGATGATTTGCGCTGGCGGTGGAGGCTCGCGGGCCGGAGGCAGCGACAGCATCCCGTCGAGACGGGCGAGAACAGACAGACAATCCCCAAGAGAAGAAGGCCTGACATGAGCTCCGTCCTGAATGACCTGATCTTCGCCTCCAGAATGATCCGCAAGAGCCCGGGGTTTACCGCTGTGGTGCTGCTTTCCTTGGGTCTCGGCATCGGTGCCAACATTGCGATCTTCAGCGTTGTCGACGCGGTGCTTCTGCGGCCCATGCCGGTCGTTGAAGAGCCTGACGACCTCGTTTTGTTTGGCTGGGTAATACCGGCCGGCTCTGACGACTGGCCCTCGGGGATGGCGGTGAGTGGCTGGCTGAACCGTGATGAGAGCGGGCGACGGACCAGTTCATCATTCTCGTTCCCGACCTACGAGCGGCTGCGTGACGGCAACGAAGCGTTCAGCCACATCTTCACTTTTGGACAGATCTACCGGCTCAACGTGAGAGTGGACGGAGAGGCCGAGCTCACGGAGGGTCAGTACGTGTCGGGCTCCTACTACGCCGGTCTCGGCATCAGGCCCCACTTGGGGCGGTTGATCATTCCCTCCGATGTGAGCCCCGAGGCCGATCCGGTTGCGGTGCTCGACCACGGCTTCTGGCAGCGGCGGTTCGGCGGTGATCCCGAGATCGTGGGCAGGGCGGTATTCCTCAACGGCAACCCATTCACGGTCATCGGTGTCACCCCACCGGGATTCACGGGCACGCTGCAGGTGGGCGCTGTACCGGATGTCACGGTGCCCGTCACTGCCCATCAGCTGATTCGCTCTCGGAGTCGCAGGAGCTACGGCGATGGCAACTACTGGTGGTTGCACATGATGGGGCGGCTGAACGGCACCGTACCCAGAGAGCAAGCACTTTCCCAGATGGAGCTGCTGTTCGAGCGCTCCGTGTACGAGGACCTGCCCGAGATTCAAGAAGAAGTAGTACCTCAGATCGCTTTTCGTCAGGGCTACCAGGGGATGAATGAGGAGCGGGACGACATGTTCGAGCCCCTGATGATTCTGGCTTCGATCGTTGGGCTGGTTTTGTTGATCGCCTGTGTGAACGTTGCCAACCTGCTCTTGGCACGATCGGGGTCTCGGCAGCACGAGCTTGCCGTGCGACTCTCCTTGGGTGCCGGTCGTCGTCGGCTCTTGCGGCAACTCCTCACCGAGAGCATGGTACTGGCGCTCATGGCAGGCCTGGTCGGCATCCTGTTCGCGGTCTGGGCAATGGGAATTCTGTCGGCGATGTTCGCCGAGATCGCCGAAATCTCGATTGATCTGCAAATGGATCTGCGGCTGCTGGGTTTCGCACTGGCGATCTCAGTTTTCACGGGCCTGGTTTTCGGATCGATCCCCGCCATGCGCATCTCCGGCTTTCGTTTGATGCCGGCCCTCTCGGGTCACCTCCGGGGGCTGGGTGGCGAGCGCTCGAAGCTACGGCTCGGGAAGACGTTGTTGGCCGTTCAGGTCGGCATGTCATTTGTGCTCCTCATCGTCGCTGGGCTGTTCGTGCAGTCTCTCCAGAATCTCGAGGATGAGGCCCTCGGATACAACGCCGAGGGAGTACTCCTGTTCAGCATCGATCCGACCCTGAACGGCTATCAGGGTGCGGAACTGGCGAATCTCTACGAGGAAGTCTTGCGCCGCGTGCGGGCGGCTCCTGGAGTTCAATCTGCCAGCGTTGCGGCTCTGATCCCGATGGGTGGGATGATCAGCATTGGCCCGGTGCACGTTCAGGGGTACACGCCCGAGGAGGACGAGAACGTCTCCGCCATCGAGAATCTTGTTGGCGCCAGGTTCTTCGAGACTCTCGAGATGCCCATATTGCTGGGCAGGGGGATATCGGACCACGACGACGCCTCAGCTCCGCGTGTGGCCGTGATCAACGAGACCTTCGCCGAGCGGTTCTTCGCGGGCGAGAGCCCGCTGGGGCAACGATTCGGGCTCGAGGAAGAAAACCCCGGTGAGATCGAGATCATCGGAGTCACGTCTGATGTCAAATACCAGCGCCCGGACGACACGACATATCCAGCCATTCACCTTCCCTACGCCCAATTCCTCGAAGAACTTTTCAGCATGCACTACCTGGTGCGCACGAGTGGCGACCCCCTACAGCTCGTGGGAGCCATGCGGGAGATCGTGCAGGACGTGGATCCCAACCTTCCCCTGTATGGCGTCAGAACCCAGCAGGCACAGCTCGATCACACCTTGGTCGAGGAGCGCCAGTTCGCCAATCTCTCAGGCCTGCTCGGCATCGTGGCACTTGTCCTCGTGTGTATCGGACTGTACGGAATTCTCTCCTACTCCGTGGCTCGACGGACTCAGGAGATCGGTGTTCGGATGGCACTTGGTGCTCGCGGTGAGGATATCGTTCGCCTGATCATTTGGGAGCTCGCCGCTGTGGCCGTTGGAGTGTTGTTGGGTGTAGGTGGAGCGTTCGCGGTTACCCGCTTTCTGGAAAGCCAGCTCTACGGCCTGGCGCCCAACGATCCTCTGACGATGGTCGCGGCAGCCATTGTCCTGGTCGTCGTCACGTTGGTGGCCGCCATCGTGCCGGCCCGGCGCGCTGTCCGCGTGGATCCGGTCAGGGCCTTGCGCTTCGAGTAGGGCAAGCAGCGGCCACGCGGTCTGCTCGAGGGATGGTATTTGTCCCCCGGCCCGCTCCGGGGCTGTCCGCTCCCTGTCGTCTGTCTCACACGACCCTGGTTTGACGCGCGGCTACCGGAAACCATTCCGGGCCACGGGGCAAATCTGCAAACACAACCGCTGAGGTGGCTCCCACAGGAGCCGGCTCGTGAGTCCCTCGCGGATCGTGATCCAAGAGCAGACAGACGATGTTCACATCCCCTGACCATAGGAGAGCTCCCATGCGTAAATTCCTTGTTGCGGCCAACCTTCTGCTGGTCGGCCTGCTGGCCGTTGTGGCCCTGGCGCCCAACCCGACGTCGGCGTCGGCACTTCGCGGTGACCCTGCCTGGGGCGTCGATGCCGCCCACACCGAAGTCAACTTCTCGGTCACTCACTTCTTCACTCCGGTGACCGGGACGTTTCGGGACTTCGACGTCACCCTGAACTATGACGCCAGCTACCCGGAAAACAGCACCGTCGAGGCGAAGATCGCCGTGGCCAGCGTCGATACCGGCAATGAGCGACGTGACGACCATCTGCGGTCCGCCGACTGGTTCGAGACTGACAAATACCCCTATATGACCTTCAAGAGCACGTCGGTGCGCAAGATCAGCGCCGATCGGCTCGTTGCTCGGGGCGAGCTCACCATCAAGGGACACTCCCGGGAGGTCGAGCTGCCGATAACGCTGCTGGGCGTCAAGCAGATTCCGGAGCAGATGCAGGAGATGCTCGGGGGATCGAGAGAGATTGCCAGCTTCAGGGCAGCGATGTCGATCGTACGTGGTGACTACGATGTTGGCGTCGGCAGCTGGGCGGCCAATTTAGTCGTCGGCGACGACGTCGGAATCGAGATCCTGCTCGAAGCTCACAATCGCTGAGGATCTTCGCCTCAGGACTCCCCCCAGGGAGCGGGCCCGTGATCGCGGCACCAACGCGGCGCGGGCCCGCATTTCATTTCAGTATCCCTCCGCTCAATTCCCTTCCGCAGTTCCCCGTGGCCAGAATGTGGAAAAGGTCGCGCCATGTCCCGGCCCCTCGCTGAAGGCGCTCACCCGACCCCCACAGTGGTCCATGATGTTGCGCACGATGTAGAGACCGAGGCCCGAGCCGCGGCCGCTCCTGCTCAGCTCGTCGCCGGGACGGTAGAACTTGTCGAACAGTCTCTCCGACTCTCGATCCTCGAATCCACAGCCGTCATCGCGAACCTCCAACAACACCAAGCTGCCGGCGTTCCTTGCTGCAATCGATACGCCGCCGCCGTCGCAGTGCGATACCGACTCGAGCGCGTTCTCCACCAGATTGTGGAGCACCGTCTCTACGGCAGCAGCGTTGGCGTACACCGTCAGATCCGGTGGCATTTCCAATGAGACCTCTGCCTCGACACCACGAGCGCGCTCCTCGGTGGCACGCTGAACTGAATCGGCAACCGTGG
>JAUWTE010000254.1 GCA_030609765.1 Acidobacteriota bacterium | reverse complement strand
GATTCGGCGCATCGGGCGACCCCTCAAAGAGCGGTCGCCGGTCAGGACCGAGTCGAACGGCTGGCCCGCGAGGACGCCCGACAACAGACGCATCGTTGTGCCGCTGTTGCCGCAGTCGATGCGGGCGCCAGGCGCCCGCAACCCCCGGAGCCCTCTCCCCTCGATGCCGACAGAGCCCCCAACGCCCTCGTTCTTATCAACAGCTACACCGAGTGCGCACACCGCAGCGGCCGTAGAAAGCACGTCGGCGCCCTGGGGCAATCCATCAATTTCGCTCAGCCCATCGGCCAGGGCGGCGAGAATCAATGCCCGGTGAGCGATGGACTTGTCGCCCGGCACCCGGATCTCGCCCTTCAATCGGCGCGCGGGCTTGACCGTCCAATCCATCTCGGCTCTCTCGATCAGCGAAGCGGATTACGCTCCCTGTCGCTCCGCACGGCGTCCGACGGTACTGGCAAGAATCACTCCCACCGCAACAACAATGTCGATTCCGGTGAACCAGACGTTGAGCCGCTCGACGACGGCGGCGACGCGGGGGAAATACTCCGGCGGAAACTCGGCCATGATCCCCAAGGTCAGAACCTGGATGATCACCAGCGGGCCGACGTAGCGCAACAGATTGACCCAAACGGTAAGAAACCGGAACTTCGGATTGCCGGCCAGCACCTCTTTCTCGACCTCAGTACGATCCCAGTACCAGCCGACGAACAGGCAAACGAATAGGCCGCCGAGGGGCAACATGTAGTCGGAAACGATGCGGCTGATGAGGTCGAAATAGTTCATCTGGAAAATGCCGACGCTGCCAAGAACCCCCTCGCCGGCGGTGCCGCCGAGCATGGTGGCAATCGACCAATTCGCCCAAGCACCCGTGGCCAACGCCGCGGGGATTCCCATCACGAAGACCACGCCTCCGAGAACCCAGACCGCCTGGGCGCGGCTCCAGCGACGCTCGTCGATGAAGTAGGCGCAAACCACCTCCAGCAGCGAGATGCTCGAGGTCAGGGCCGCCATCACGAACAAGGCGAAGAAGATGCTGGCAAAGAACGCGCCCCCCGGGATTTGGTGAAAAACCGCAGGCAGGGTAACGAAGATCAGCCCGGGACCCTGGGCCGGCTTCATCCCGAAGGCGAACAGCGCGGGAAAGATGGCGAAGCCCGCGGCCACCGCGACGAAAGTGTCCATCGCCGCCACTTGGATGCTGGACTTGGGCAAGTTCTGCTTGTGGGACAAGTAGGAGCCGTAGGTGATCATCGTGCCCATCCCGACACTGAGCGTGAAGAAGGCATGGCCCATGGCGGTCAGCATGACTTCCGGCGAGATTCTCGACAGGTCCGGACGCAACATGAAGGAAATCCCCGCGCCCGAGCCGGCCAGAAACAGCCCGCGGACGATCAGGATCACCAGCAACCCGAGCAGGATCGGCATCATGATCTTGCTGGCCCGCTCGATGCCTCCCCTGACTCCCCGGGCAACGATGACCATCGTCAGCACCATGAACAGGCCGTGAAAGCCGATGCTCTGGAGGGCACTGCCGGAAAGGGCGGTGAAATGACTGTTGGCCGCCTCCGGCGTCGCCAACCCGCTGATCATCCCGAAGGGACTCTCGAGCGCATAGGCCATGACCCACCCGGCAATGACGCTGTAGAAGGAGAGCAGCAGGGCACCGGCCAACACCCCCATGCCACCGACCAGCGGCCAGAGCCGGCCCGGGCGGAGGGCTCGGAACGCACCCACGGGGTTGAGCTGCGTCTTCCTGCCGATGACCCGCTCGGCAAGGAATACCGGAGTGCCGATGAGGACGATGCAGACTACGTAGATGAGAATGAAGGCGGCGCCGCCGTTCTCCCCCATGATGTAGGTGAAGCGCCAGATGTTGCCCAACCCGACAGCCGACCCCGCGGCCGCGAGTAGAAACCCCACGCGCGAGCCCCAATGCTCCCGCGATTCCCCTGGATCGTTCTCAGACATCCGTGCCTCCTGCATCGTGGCCGCTGCTGCCGCCCGGCACGGCCGGAGCAACGTTCGAGCCCGCGCTCTCCTTGCGGCGCCTTTCCACACGCAGCGAGTGAACTAGGAGCACCGTGAACCCGCCCCAGAGAATGCCGAGCATGATCACCATCATGACAATGGTGCCGCTCTCCATGGTTCCCGCTCGCTTTCCTTTTAGCGCCGCATCCCGCGGCTCACGAAAACTCTTGCGTCGGTAGCTCGCGGCCAACCAGCAGGCCGCTGCCGCCTCATTGCTCCTCGCCTAACGTGCGCGCGGCGATCCGGTCGTTGAAGATCCAGAAGACTAGCAGCATGACCGTCCACTGGAACAGACAGGTGCCAAGCGTGAACACGGCGAATGGATTCCACCATGACTCGCCGGATGTCGACGCCTGCCACAACCACCAGCCGAGCATGACGGCGAACTCTACGGGGATGACGAACTTGATGATGAAATCGAACCACTTGCCGATGGGCAGGTCGTTGTTGGCCGGCTCGATGAGCTCCTCGCGGAATCGTGCGGCACCGAAGCGGCGCACGGCTACGGCGAACAGAAATCCGGAGACCATCAGCCCAATGCCCCATACTGCATCCTGGTTGCTGAAAAAGCTGAGGTTCACAGCCGATGGAATGCCCAGCAGGAACGCGCCGCTGGCGACGAACGCCACAGCCCTGTGACGGGGCAGGCCGGCGTCCATGAAGATGCGGGTGCCGAGCTCGATTTGCGCGATCAGCGAGGAAAAGGCGGCCACCACGAGAGCTAAGAAGAACAACACCAGGAAGAACGCCCCGTAGGGAATCTGCTCGAAGAGCCGGGGCAGCCAGATGAAGGTCAATCCGGTGCTGGCCGGCCCACTGTCGCGCAGTACCTCGCTGGCCTGCATGGCGGGCAGCACCGCGAAAACCGTCGGGATGATCGCCATGGCGGCGAGCAGTGAAGCCGCGTTGTTGCCGAGCCCGATGGTCAGCGAGTTCATGACGATGTCGTCTTTGCTGCGCGTGTATACGGAGTAGGTGAGCAGCAGGCCCCAACCAGCGCCGGTCGACCATGCCGACTGTGTCAGTGCCTCGAGCCAGATCCTGTAGTTGAGCAGGTCAGCCCAGTTCGGGTTGAACAAGTAGTTGAGCCCGTCGACAGCCCCCGGCAGCGTCAGAGCACGCGCTGCGGCGATCACCAGGATGACGAACAAGGTCGGGATCAGAAGCTTGCTGGCCCGCTCGATGCCGGCCACAACACCGCGATAGACGATGAAGCCACCAACTCCCATGGCACAAAGATGGAAGAAGATCGGCTCCCAGGTCGTGGCCTGGAACGACTCCCAGTAGGCGCTGCCGTCCACTCCCAGCAACTTGCCCCCGAGAGCCGCCCACAGGTACTTGATGCACCAGCCCGTGACCACCGAGTAGTAGAAGGTGATCGCCATCGTGCACCAACCGACAAAACAACCCATCCAGGTGAAGCGCTTGCCGATTAGCTTGCCGAAGGCACCTACCGTGCCGAAGCGTGTGTGGCGCCCCATGGCGGTCTCGACCATGAGCAGCGGGATGGCCCAGAGGAACAGGAATATCAGCCACGGAATCAGAAAGGCGCCCCCTCCGTTCTGAGCTACGATCCGCGGGAAACGCCAGATATTGCCAGTGCCTACCGCCATGCCAAGAGCGGCCACCAGCAACCCGTATCGAGAGGTGAAGGACTCGTTTACGCGCATGGTCGGTGGAATTTACCTCTTTCGCGGCCCCGGCTCATCCCCCAGGCCCCTAATCGCGTTGCCAGCAGGTCCTAGCCGGACCTGGCAGCGGGGAGTATCTCGTCGAGCATGTGTGTGTCGTAGTCGCCAGCCACGAAGCCAGGGTGGTCGACGATGCGCCTCAGGAGCGGCAAATTCGTGTCGATCCCCTGAATCACGAACATGTCGAGGCAGCGCCGCATACGGGCCAGCGCTTGCTTGCGGTTGTAGGTGTGAACAATCACCTTGGCCAACATGGAATCGTAGTAAGGGGTCACGAGGTAGGCCTCGTGCGCCGCTGTGTCAACGCGAACCCCTGGCCCCTTGGGAATGTTGAAGGCCGTGATCTGCCCCGGAGACGGGTTCATGGTCTCGGGGTGCTCAGCGTTCACTCGGCACTCTATTGCGTGACCGCGAAACTTCAGGTCCTCCTGTGCGAACGGCAGAGGCCGGCCGTCTGAGACACGAATCTGAGCCTTGATGAGGTCGAGCAACGACACCGACTCGGAAACCGGGTGCTCGACCTGGATCCTCGTGTTCATTTCCATGAAGAAGTGGTTGCCATCGCCATCAAGCAGAAACTCCATGGTGCCGGTGCTGCTGTAGTTGATCGCCCGTGCACCCTTCAGGGCATCCGCCCAGATGCGCTCGCGCTGCTCGGGCCGGAGCGCCGGAGAGGGTGTCTCCTCCACCAGCTTCTGGTACTTGCGCTGCACGCTGCACTCGCGCTCGCCGACGTGGACGATTTCGCCATGCTCGTCGCCCAGCAACTGCACCTCGATATGGCGAGGGCGAGCCAGATACCTCTCTACGTAGATATCACCTGACCCGAAGGCAGCCTCGGCCTCGCCGCGGGCCATGCTGAATGCCTGTGGCAGGGCCTCCTCACTGAGCACGACACGCATCCCCTTGCCACCGCCGCCCGAGGCGGCCTTCAGCAGAACCGGGAAACCGATTTCCCGGGCGACGATCAGGGCGTTCTCCTCGTCGGAGACAGCGCCTTCGCTCCCGACCATGACCGGAAGGCCCGCGTCACGCATGAGGGCACGGGCGACCGCCTTGTCGGACATCTGGCGCATCGCTTCGAGGCGCGGACCGATGAATATCAGGTTGCAGGTGTCGCAAATCTCGGCAAAGTGGGAATTCTCGGCCAGAAAGCCGTAGCCGGGGTGAATCGCGTCCACTCCCATGATCTCGGCGGCCGAAATCACAGCGGGTATGTTCAGATACGATTCCGCGGCCGGCGGCGGGCCGATGCAAATCGCCTCATCGGCAAAGCTCACGTGGAGGGCATCGCGGTCGGCCTCGCTATAGACGGCGACCGTCTTGATGCCCAGCTCTTTGCACGCCCAGATAATGCGAAGAGCAATCTCGCCCCGATTGGCAATCAGGATCGACTCAATCACGGCAGGCTATTCGCTCGGTTTGATGGCGAAGAGCCGCTGGCCATACTCCACCGGTTCGCCATTCTCAACGAAGACCGCAAGTACCTCTCCGCCGACATCGGAGGCGATCTCGTTCATCAGCTTCATCGCCTCGATAATACACAGCGTCTGTCCCTCCTCTACCACTTCACCAACATCGGTGAAGGGGTCAGCCTC
>JAUWTE010000016.1 GCA_030609765.1 Acidobacteriota bacterium | reverse complement strand
TCCTCAGGGGCGGGCTCGTTGCCATCGCCGGCAGGGTCACCGAGGTTGAGGAGCTCTCTGAGCTCGCCGTCAGATAGGTTCTTGCGATCAGCCGTCATGGCTCAACTCCTTGCGCAACTTGCTCCGGCCCGTGGCCACATGCCAGCGGACTGTGACCTCGCTCATTCCCAAAACGGCTGCGATTTCAGTATTGGAGCGGCCCTCGATCTCGTGCATGACCACAATTGCCCGTGTGCGTGGACGCAACCGCGCGAGCGCTTGCTGAACGGCTGATCGGGCCGATGCCACCGATTCGGGATCGGGCGAATTGCCCATGCTCCAGATGGGTTGGTGGATCGCCTCGCGTCGTACCTTCAGGCGCCGCCAGCGGTCGCGGCACAGATTGACCAGAATCCGCACCAGCCAGGCTTCGGCGCCCTGGGTGGTCTCCGGAATGGATGCGGGGCGTCGAGCGGCGCGAAGGAAGGTCTCCTGCACCAAGTGGCGGGCCTCTTCTGGATCTCTGGATAGCCTCCTCGCCAAACCGTACAGGCGCGGCTGGTGGGCATCGAACAGGGCCCCCAGGCGCTCGACCGGGTCAGCTTGTACCGAAGTATCCAGCTTCGCGATTGTCAATGTCAGTGTTGTCTCCACACCCATATGTACGCGCGGCACCCCGGTTGTGTTGGGGACTAAATGCGCGCCGCCGCGTTTTCAGGGTGTAGAGTTTGCCGCATTGACGAAAAAAACTCCCGCGGCAGCGAAGATCGGCGCGACCGGCGGCAAACAGGGAATAAGTGCGGAGCGTTCAGCTCCCACATCCGCGGTTGCATCGCACGTTGCCACGAAAGGAGGCAAGTCGCATGCGGACATCCGCCTATCGGGTTCTGCTCGGCCTGTTGGTGTTGACCATGGTCGCAGCACCTTCAACTCTTCTCGCCACGGGTATCCAGGACGAGGCTGCCGAGGCCGAACACTGGAAAGGCGCTTTGATCACACCCTCAGGCGAATTGGAGTTTTTCGTTACCTTCACTCCTGACGGCGATGGATACACCGCCACCGTCAGCATCCCGGCGCAGGGCGCCACAGATCTGGCATTGGATGACGTCGTCTACACCATCGAGGAGATTCGTTTCACCCTGACAGCGGCACAACCGTCGGGTGCTCACTGGGTCGGTAAGCCTGACCTCGACTTCCAGACGGCCGAAGGCGAATTCAAACAAGGAGCTGCAACCCTTCCATTCAAGATGGAACGAGTGGAGGAGGAGGCTGCGGGCGCGACGCGCCCGCAGCACCCTCGTCCGCCCTTTCCCTACGACGCCCGTGAAGTCACCTACACCAATCCGATTGATAACAACACCCTGGCCGGCACCCTGACTCTGCCGCGCGGAGAGGGGCCGCACCCGGCTGCCCTGCTGATCACCGGTTCGGGCTCCCAGGATCGCGATGAGACGATTCTCGGGCACAAGCCGTTTCTGGTGATTGCGGATCATCTGACGCGCAATGGCATTGCCGTCCTGCGCGTTGACGACCGCGGTATCGGAGGCTCGACGGGGGTGCGGGCAGATCTGACCAGCGAGGATTTCGTCGGAGACGTTCTCGCGGGTGTCAGCTTCTTGGCGGAGCAGCCCGAGATCGACTCCACCAAGATCGGTCTCATCGGCCACAGCGAGGGTGGAATTATCGCGCCGATGGCAGCCTCGCGATCACCCGGCATCGCCTACATCGTCCTTCTTTCGGGTACCGCCATCTCGGGCTACGAGCTCATGCCGATGCAACTCGCGGCCATACAACGATCGATCGGTCGTCCGGAGGACAACATCCAGCAGCAGATGGAGGCCCAGCGCGAGCTCATGAGGCGGGTCATGGATCGAGCCGACGAGGCCGCCGTGCGGGAAGCGCTCCTCGAGCTGGTGAACGTACAGCTCGCCAATGTACCCGAGGACCACCCGGCACGTCAGCCTGAGGCGGTCGAGCAGATGCTCGCCAGCCAGATGGCCCAGATGACGAGTGAGTGGTATCGGTTCTTTTTTTCCTTCGATCCGCGGGAGGCATTGCGGCAGGTGACCTGCCCGGTGCTGGCTCTTGGCGGCACACTCGACCTGCAGGTGCCCCCAGAGGCCAACCTGCCGGAGATCGAGCGCGCGCTGAAGGAAGCGGGTAACCCCGATGTCACGGTCGTCGAGCTCGAGGGGCTGAACCACCTCTTCCAGACCGCCACTACCGGATCTCCCACCGAATACGCGCAGATCGAGGAGACCTTCTCCCCGGCAGCCCTCGACCTGATCACTGAGTGGATCAGCGAGCGCACCCTGGAATAGGCCTCGAGCTCGCGCTGAGGCCTGCGCGGAGACCTTCCAGCCCAAGTCCGTCTTCCTGGAGCCCTCCTCGCCCGGAGTCCTCTCCCATGGAGTCCGCTCGCCCCCGCTGAAATGCCGCAAGGGCATTGACGGCGCTATCTCCTTATTATTAGGTATGCAGTGAATATTGGGCCGGGCATGAATGCCCAGCGGAGCCATTCTGGGGGCACCATGGAATCCATTCACGTTCTCGACACGCCGGCGCAAATCAAGGCGCTGGCCAACCCGCTGCGCCAGAGCATCCTGGAGGCCATGATCGCTGAGCCGATCACGACCAAGCAGGTATCGGTGCAGCTCCGGGAAAAGCCAACCAAGCTCTATCACCATGTGAACACGCTCGAGAAGGCGGGTCTTATCGGCCTGATCAGAACGCAACAGAAGCGCGGCACGACGGAGAAGTACTTCCAGGCCGTGGCACGCAGGTTCGTTGTCGAGCGGGCCGCCATCGAGGTGGTGCCGGAAGTCGATGACGAGGAGGGCCAGCTCGAGCGGGTGATCTCGAGCTCTCTCGAGTCAACTCTGGCGGAGATCCGCGACAGCCTGGCCGATGGACTGATTCGCACCGATGAGGATGCGGAGGAATCGGTTTTCATTCGCTCGCATCTGCGTGCCAGCCCTGCGCAGATGACACAACTCATCGGTCGGCTGCAAGAGTGGATCCGCGAATGCCAGACCAGTCACGACCCGAACGCCGGGCTCGAGTACGGTGTTACCTTGGCGTTTTATCCGACTCGGCTGCGGTACTAGCCCCGGAGGGGAGTGATGGACTGGCTCGACAAGATACCGACCGTTCCGCTGGTTATCGTCGCCGTTTTTCTCGGTCTTGCACCTTTCGTTCCGGAGCCGCACTTGTGGGAAAAGCTCAAGATGCTGCGGGCCGGAGACCTGGTGCGGCCGTTGGATATCTTCGATCTGCTTTTGCATGGAGTGCCGGTGCTGTTGATGCTCATGAAGATGGGAAGACTGGCGTGGCTCCAGTTCTTTTCGAGCTAGCAGGCCGTGGTGGATCGTCGGGGGGCGATCCTCTGGTTGCCGTAGAACCCAACTGCTGAAAGGAAGCGAAAATCTCATGTCAACACTACGCTCGGTTGCGGTGGCGGCGGTCGTGGCCCTCATCTTTGTCGTTCTTTCAGCTCCGCCCGCTCAAGCATTTCAGGGTGAGATCTCCTTCGTGATCGGCGCACTGGTGGGAGGCGATTTCGAGGCTCTCATTTCCGCTGATGACGTCTCTTTGACGGCCAATTTCAAGAACGCTCCGCTCTACGGAGCACGGCTTGGCTGGTTCGGCTATCCGTTGGGTATTGAAGGAAGCCTTGTGTACAGCCCGAGTGGACTGTCGGGGAGCCTGCAGGAGTCGTTCCTCACGATTGACACCCGCGTCATATACCTCGAGGCCAATGTAGTGCTGATCATCCTGCCGGGACCCATCTCACCCTACATCACGGGTGGCCTGGGGCTGCACTCCTTCGATTTCAGGGCCAATGTCGGGCAGATCGACCAGACCTTCAGCCTGGGTGACATTAACAAGCTCGGGTACAACCTCGGCGCTGGCCTGAAGTTCAACCTCAGCCGCATCAGCTTCCGGGCCGAGGTTCGTGATCATTTCAGCAAGCTCAAGGTCGACGATTTCCTCTTCAACCCGGCCATCGGTGAGATACTCGGAATCGAGTTCGATCAAACCATCCACAATCTCGAAATATCCGGCTCGGTGGGAATCCGCTTCTGATCCGCAAACGGGAAGGCTCCCAACCAGCTGTGAGACTGCCTCAGCCTCGGAGGAAGACGATGCATCAACGAAGCAACGCACGGGTCATCGCACTGGCCATCACCCTTGCGGTGGTTGCAGCCGCGGCGATCGGCCCTAAACCGGTCTTGGCCCAAAGAGCGGGCCCGAAGATCTACATTTCCGCCGACATGGAGGGCCTCACCGGCTCCGTGACCGGTGACCAGCTCGGTCCGAGCGGGTTCGAGTACGCGACTTTCCGGCGCATCATGACCGAGGAAGTACTGGCCGCGATCGAGGGAGCGCGAGCGGCAGGTGCCGGCGAGATCCTGGTGAGCGATTCGCACGGCAATGGCGAGAACATGATTCTCGAGATGTTCCCCGACGATATCCGCATCGTGCGCTCATGGCCGCGGCCACTGATGATGATGGAGGGCATCGACGAGACCTTCGACGGTGCCATCTTCATCGGCTACCACGCCGGCACGACAAATCCCGATGGCGTCCGCGCACATACCATGTCGAGCGCGCGCTTGGCCGATGTCCGCATCAACGGTGTTTCCGTGCCGGAGGCCGGCATCAATGCCGCCATCGCCGGGCACTTCGGGGTGCCGGTCATCATGATCTCGGGAGATAACGCTATCGCGGCCGAGGCGACCGCGATCCTTGGCGACATCGAGACCGCCGTGGTCAAGCAGGCGATTTCCTTCCACGCCGCCACAACGATGACGCCCCAGGCGGGCCAGGATCTTATCCGCCGCACTGCAGAGCGCGCCGTGTCCCGGATTGGAGAGTTCGCTCCCTACCTGCCGGCGACGCCACTCACCATTGACGTGCGTTTCAAGAGCTACAGGCCCAGTCAGCTCCTCGCCTACTTGCAGATGTTCGAGCGCGTAGATGCCCATGCGATACGCTTCACTGCCAAGGACATGCTCGAGGCCTCCCGTGTGCTCGAGTTCATTCTTCAATACGGGGCAGTGCTTGATCCGTAAGGAGCGACAGACAGTGGCTGTTGGCGACATCTCCGGTCGTGTGCGGTGCGGCGCAGGAAGACTCCGGTTTCTACTGGTCGCGTTGCCTCTGCTGATCTGTGCGCTGTCGCTGGTGGCTTGTGCGGGCGGGGCCAGGGACACAGCCGGGGGCGGCGACGCAGCCCACGACCGACTGGTCGGTGCTTGGCGCGCCGAGTTCACCCCTGCTGATGCGCATGCCCCCTTCACCCTGAGGGTCCGGCCGCAGGGAGGTGAGCTCTCCGCTGTGATCGAGCGCAGCGGCGATGAAATTCCCGTGAGCTCGATCGTCCGCCGCGACCTGGTCGTTACGATCCGCCTGGCCCAGTCGAAAACGGAGATCTTCGCCAAGATGGCGCCGAATGGGGGCAGCATGTCGGGCTTCTGGCGGCAGCAGACTAACGGCAATGTCTCCGAACTGCCCTTCAAGGCATGGCGCATGGAACCCGACGAGAGCAGCTAGGCGTAGAGGGCGACCCACCTTCGGTTGCACCCGCGCCTCTGAGCGATAGACTGCCGGAAGGTCATCGCCACATACCACTTCCCTCGGTCGAGCGGCCGACTCGTGGCCCATCGACCGGCCCGTCGGAGGCAAGGTCCATGCGTAACCCGCTGCAGAACGTCGCGTTGATCCTCTTCGCTTGCATGCTGTCAGGTTTGGCTCTCGGAGATGCAGTGCCGAGCGGAGCCGTACCGAGGCAAGCGACCAAGAGCGCCGATGAGTTGAAAGCCGAGGTGATTGGCGCCATCGACGGGCGGCAGAAGCTAACGCAGGAAATCGTCGACTCTCTCTTCTCGTTTTCCGAGCTCGGATATCAGGAGAACTGGACCAGTGAGTACCTGGTGAAGATCCTCCGTGACGCCGGCTTCAGTGTTGAGACCGGTCAGGCTGGCATGCCGACGGCCTTCGAAGCTCGTTGGGGATCGGGCAAGCCGGTGATCGGCTTGATGACCGACATCGACGGGCTGCCCGAGACCTCACAGAAACCGGGCGTGCCCTGGCACGAGCCGCTGATCGAAGGTGGCCCCGGCCACGGGGAGGGACACAACACGGGCATGGGCCTGATCGTTGTGGCGGCGATGGCACTCAAAGACGTCATGGAAGCCAACGGCATCGAGGGCACGATCAGCATCGTTCCTGGCGTCGCGGAAGAGCTCCTCGGGTCGCGCAACTTCATGGTGCGGGCGGGGATGTTCGAGGACCTCGATGCCATGATCCAGGTTCACATCTCCAGCGGCATGTCGACCAGCTACGGCGAGAGTGGGTCGGGGCTGGTGTCGACGATGTACACCTTCCACGGCCAGTCGGCGCACGGCGCGGGGGCACCCTGGGCTGGGCGCAGCGCGCTGGACGCGGTTGAGCTGATGAACGTGGGCTGGAACTTTCGCCGTGAGCACCTGCGGTTGCAGCAACGCTCCCACTACGTCATCTACGACGGTGGCAACCAGCCGAACGTCGTGCCGTCGAAGGCGACGGTTTGGTACTACTTCCGCGAGCTCGACTATCCGCACATCAAGCAGATGCACGAGACCGGCACTCGGATCGCCCAGGCGGCGGCGATGATGACCGACACCGAGATGACCGAGCGCATAGTCGCCGCCGCCTGGCAGCGCCACTACAACACGACCTTGGCCGAGACTGTCTTCTCGAACATCCAGGCCGTAGGCATGCCTGACTGGTCGGAAGACGACCAGGCATTTGCCCGTGCGGTTCAGGAAATGATGGGCGGCCGACTGCAGGGGTTACGTACCGAGATCGGCGATCCCCCGAGCCCTCCCAGTGGCCAGAATATGGGTGGTGGCTCAGATGACATCGCGGAGGTTTCCTGGAACCTGCCGACCATCGGCCTGCGCTATCCCGGAAACATCCCCGGCACTACGGGGCACCACTGGTCTGCGGCGATCGCCGAGGCCACGCCGATTGCCCATAAGGGCTGCACGACGGGCGCGAAGGTGGTGGCAACGACGGTGATCGACCTGCTCACCGATCCGAGCATTCTCGAAGCCGCATGGGACTACTTCAACGAGCAAACCGCCGAGGTGAAGTGGGAGTCGCTGATTCCCGACGGGGTCGACCCGATGGTCGAGATCTACGAGAACAAGATGAACCTCTACCGGCCCCAGCTCGAGAAGCTGCGCTACGATCCGACTCGGTTCTCCACGTATCTCGAGCAGCTCGGCGTCGAGTATCCGATCTTGAAGAAACCAGAAGGCTCATAGCATCCGCGCCCCTGGTAGCGTAGCCAGACCTAGTACAGACCGCCACGGCCTGCCAAGCGGTCCGGCTCGGCTGACTTGACGGTTTCATACGCTGGGGTCTTTCATAGGGGGGCCCGCTCAACCGACGTTCCATCCGGGAGGAAGGTCGTTCCTGTCCCGACGTCGACAAACCGTGGAGGTGTAGCTGTGAAAATGCTCACGCAAAGGGCGTGGTTTGCCCTCGTGGTGCTGGCAGTATTCCTGCTTTCCGTAGCCCCGGTTCCCGCTCAAGAGTCGGAAGAACCGCTACTGCTCGCCGCCGATGGCGAGCACTCACACGCTCACTTCGTATTTCAGGAGGATGAGGCGGCCGAGTCTGACGCCGCGCTCGATCCGAGCTTCTTCAATGGTCTCACGTACCGGGCCACAGGATTCAATCGAGGCGGCCGATCGACTGCCGTGTCCGGCACCCCCGCTGATCCTTTCACCTTCTACGTCGGTTATACGGGCGGCGGAGTGTGGAAGACGGTCGACGCCGGGATCACCTACCAGCCCATTTCGGATGGCTTCTTCAACGTTGGCTCGATCGGCGACATCAAAGTTGCCGCATCTGACCCCAACGTCATCTTCGTCGGCACCGGCTCCGGTTGCCCGCGCGGCAATATCTCGGTAGGCGACGGCATCTACAAGAGCACCGACGCCGGCAAGACGTGGAAGCAGGTTTGGAGCCCCGGCTACGTACAGATTCCCGAGATTGCCATTCACCCCGCCAACCCCGACCTCGTCTACGCAGCTGTTTTGGGCAACCTCTTCGGTGCCAATGAAGAGCGCGGTATCTTTCGCTCTGCCGACGGCGGCGAGACCTGGGAGCGGATTCTCTTCGTCAGCGACCGCACCGGGTTCAACGACATCGAGATGAATCCGAAGAACCCGCGCGAGATGTACGCCGCGGCCTGGACCGTGGAGCGCAAGCCCTGGTCGTTCACCAGCGGCAGCGAAGAGGGTGGCATTTGGAAGAGCACGGATGGCGGCGAGACCTGGAATAAGCTCTCCGGCGGGCTACCCCGCGGCATGGTCGGCAAGATCGACGTTACCGTGTCGCCGGCCAATCCCGACCGTGTGTGGGCGCTTGTCGAAGCGCCTGATGACCGCGGTGGTGTGTACCGCACCGACAACGCCGGCCAGTCGTGGCGGCAGCTCAACGACGACCGCAATCTGCGCCAGCGCGCCTGGTATTACACCCATATCTATGCCGATCCGCAGGACCCCGATACCGTCTACGCGCTCAACACCGGCTTCTACAAGTCGACCGACGGTGGCAGCACCTTCCCGACATCGTTCCGCGTCCGTCATGGCGACAACCATGATCTGTGGATCAATCCCGACAACACGAAGATCATGGTCAACGCCAACGACGGCGGGGCCAACGTCACCGTGACGGGTGGCACGTCGTGGTCGGAGCAGATGAACCAGCCGACCGCGGAGTTCTATCGCGTCACCGTCGACAATCGCTTTCCGTACCGTGTTTACGGTGCCCAGCAGGACAACAGCACCGCCGCAATGGAAGCGGCAGGCGGCGGCGGCTTCCGCGGCGCGGCGGGCTTCTATTCGGTCGGCGGTGGTGAGAGCGGCCACATCGCCGTGGATCCGCGCAATCCGAACATTGTTTACGCCGGCAGCTACGGTGGCTCGATCACGAGGATGGACACTGACACGCGGATGGCGCGCAGCATTCGCGCCTACACCGACGTGCAAACGGGTCAGCAAGCCGCGGACATGAAGTACCGCTTCCAGTGGAATGCGCCCATTCGCATCTCGCCGCACAACTCCGACGTGGTCTACCACGCGTCGCAGTTCGTGCACCGGACCACCGACGGTGGCCATAGCTGGGAGATCATCAGCCCCGACCTGACCACGAACGATCCCACCAAGCAGGGGTACTCCGGCGGCGAGGGGATCACACGCGATAGCACCGGCGTCGAGGTCTACACCACGATCTTCGCCTTCGAGGAGTCACCCTACACGCCGGGTCTCTTGTGGGCTGGCAGCGACGACGGCTTGATTCATGTGTCGCAAGACAACGGAGCCACCTGGGAGAACATCACGCCGCCGATGATGCCCGAGGGTGGCACCATCAACAACATCGACCTGTCGGTGCACTCGCCGGGAAGGGTGAACGTTGCCGTCTACCGATATCGTGAGGGTGATTTTCGTCCCTACATCTTCCAGACCAGCGACTACGGTGCCAGCTGGAGCCTGCTGACTGACGGCACGAACGGCATTCCCGACAACCACTTCGTGCGTGTCGTGCGCGAAGATCTCAACCGCGAAGGCGTGCTGTATGCGGGCACCGAATTCGGCATGTACGCCTCGTTCGACAACGGCGCGAGCTGGCAGTCTTTCCAGCTCAACCTGCCGGTCACGCCGATCACCGACATGCTCATTGCCAACGACGACCTGGTAGTGGCCACGCAAGGCCGCGCCTTCTGGGTCCTCGACAACATCTCCGCGCTCGGTCAGATCACAGAAGAGGTGGAGAGCTCCGAAGCCTGGCTGTTCACCCCGCGTACCTCGTACCGTGGCGGCGGCCCGAGCTCCGAGATTCGCTACTACCTGAGCGAGGAGCCTACCGAGGAGATGAAGTTGGAGATCCTCGACGGTCGTGGCGAGGTGGTGCAGGAGCTCACCTCGACCCCTGGAGAGAAGCCGGAGCGGCCGAACCTGCCGCCGGGGATCCCGCCGGAGTTCGTAGCCATGTTTCTTGCCCAGCAGGGCGGGAGCAGCCTGTCGATGAGCCCCGGTATGAACACGTACCGCTGGAACGGCCGCTACGATTCCATCTATGAGGTTCCGGATGGCATCGTCCAGTGGGCCGGCGGCAGCGCGGCAGGTCCGAAGGCCGTACCTGGCAACTATCAGGTAAGGCTGACCATTGGAGACTGGAGCCAGACCCGGTCACTCGACTACCAGAAGGATCCACGCCTCGAGACGACGCAGGCCGACTTCGTGGAGCAGTTGCGCTTCGCGCGCGAGGTCGGTGCGTACGGCGAGCGTCTCTACGATTCGCTGCTCCAGTTGCGCTCGGTGCAAGAGCAGTCGCTGGAGATAGGCAAACGGCTGGACGATGCCGGCTACGGTGACGAGGCCCTCACGGCGGCCCGCGATATGATCCGCAAGCTCGACGGCGTTGAAGCCAAGCTCACCCAGGTGCAGGGCGAGGCCGGTCAGGATGCCCTCAACTTTCCAGGCCAGCTCGACAACCAGATCAACGCTCTGTACAGCACGGTCAGCGGTCCGGATACGCCCGTTTTGAGGGGCGCCTTCGAGCGCTGGAATGATCTCGAGCCACAGCTGCAGCCCCTGCTCGACCAGATCCAGGAGGTCTACAGCGCCGATCTGGTGGCCTTCAATGAGCTAGTGCGCGGCATGGGTGCAGGGCCGGTGATCATGAAAAGCCAGCAGTAGGCAGCGGATGGCGGGGGAAGTGCCATGAGATGGGCCTGGAAGGTAGGTGTACTAGCGGGTATCCCCGTATACGTGCACTCTACCTTCCTGCTCGTCATCGCATGGGTCTTCTGGGTTTACTGGCGCCAGGGCCAGAGCCTGCTCAGTGCCGCCGCCGGCGCCGGTTTCGTGCTTGTGTTGTTCGGCTGTGTAGTGCTGCACGAGTTCGGTCATGCGCTGATGGCGAAGCGCTACGGCATCCGCACCCGTGACATCACCCTGCTACCGATCGGGGGTGTGGCGCGTCTCGAGAGGATGCCCGACGAGCCCAAACAGGAGCTCTGGGTGGCGCTCGCGGGGCCGGCGGTGAACGTCCTGATCGCCGCTGGCCTCTACGCCTGGCTGTCAGTGGCCGGTGGATACCGGCCGCTTGCAGGGCTGAGCGTCACGGGCGGACCGGTCATCGGGCGTCTCATGGTGGTGAACCTCTTTCTCGCCCTCTTCAACATGCTGCCGGCATTTCCGATGGATGGCGGCCGCGTGTTGCGAGCGACCCTGGCCATGCGCCTGGATTACGTCAAGGCTACACAGGTGGCCGCCACGGTGGGGCAAGGGATGGCGTTGCTGTTCGCCCTCATGGGGCTCCTGGGGAACCCCTTCCTACTGTTCATCGCCTTTTTCGTCTGGATCGGCGCAGCCCAAGAGGCGAGCATGGTGCAGATGAGAACGGCGCTCAGCGGCATCCCCATGAGTCGCGCGATGATCACCGATTTTCGAACTCTGTCGCCGCGCGACCCGCTTTCACGGGCGGTAGACCTGATTCTGGCAGGCTCGCAGAAGGACTTTCCCGTCGTGGAGGACGCACATGTGGTGGGTGTGCTGACGGAGAAGGAGCTCATCAGCGCCCTTTCGACCGGCGGTCTGGACCTGCAGGTCGATCGGGTCATGCACCGCGATTTCGAGACCGCCGACTATCGCGAGATGCTGGAGCCTGTTGTCGAGCGTCTGCAGGGCTGCAGATGCCGCACGATTCCTGTGTTGCTGGATGGCACGCTTGTTGGGTTGGTGACGATGGATAACATCGGCGAGCTCATCAGTATTCGCTCGGCTGTTGGCCGGCCGCTCGAGTAGCCGATCGACCTCGCTCTGTCCGGGTGAACGCCTCCTGAGCAGGCCCTGGGTGTCTCCCGGCCTACCGCTGTCAGATTGCTATCGTCGTCGAGGTGGCGGTGGCAGGGCGGAATTCGGCATGGTTAGGGGGCGGCCCAGAGACCAGGGAACTCCAGCTTCTTCAAGCTGTGCCTGGAGTGCGGGCAGATCCTGCTTGATCAGAGTTCGCAGCGCACCCAACTGCTCGGCCAGACCGTCGTAGGACTCCTGAGCGATGCGGCTCTGGTCGGCAGTTGGCAGAGCAGTTGAGGCTTGTACGCTTGAGTAGCTCTGGCCCAACCGACGTGAGATCTGCGTGATCTCGTCCTGAAGCATCTGCACTTTCTTGCCTAGCGCCTCGATCCCAGCCTCGATCGCGTCCGGGATGCCGGGCTTCGATGCGGCGGCCTGCTTGGCAGATGTGACGGATTCGGCTAGGTGCTCGGCGGTCGAGCTCGCCGCCCGTGCGGTGGCGGCCATCTTCTCCAACACTACGAGCGTGTCATGCCACACGCGACGCTCCGCCAATCTCATCTCCGACAGGGGATCGGCCTTAATCGTGACGCGGGTCGTCGCCGTGTGATCCCCGACCGCGAGTCGGGCTTCGTAGTCGCCGGGCAGAACCCATGGCGACACGAATCTCCTGCCCGCCGCCTGCTCCATGCCGGCGAAGCTAGAGGCATACCGCATGTCCCAAACCATCCGATGGGCGCCGCTTCCCTTCAGCCCTTGCGGCACCTCGAGGCGGCGCACGTGATGGCCCTCGTTGTCGTAGAGATCGAGCTGGATTCGCGGTGGGGCGATCGGACGCGTGTCCGTTTCAGCGCCTACCCCTGGCTCGATTGCGCCGCCACCGACGGGGTCTTCATCGCTGCTCGTCTCGTTGGCCCCGTCTTCGAGGGGCTGCATGAGCGCGGGGTCTACCCAGTAGTCGAGAATGGCACCGTCGGGCGGGTTGGGGGCGCGGAAAAAGGTGTCACCCTGATTGTTTTTGCCCCGGTTGAAGCGGTTGAACTGAACGGCTGGACGGACGCTGAACAGAGCAACGCCGCCCTCCAACGCCTGCTCGGAGATCTCCTCTAGCATGTTGATCTGATCGAGGATCCAAAAGCCACGTCCGTGTGTGCCGATGACCAGATCGTTCTCGCGAGGATGCACGAGCATGTCGTGGATCGGCACGGTGGGCAGGTTGCCCTTCAGGGAATGCCAAGACTGCCCGCCGTTGAATGTGACGAATACGCCGAACTCGGTGCCGACGAAGAGTAGGTCCGGGTTGCGGGGATGCTCGGCGAAAGCGCGGATTGGCTGGTTGGCGGGGAGGTCGCCGGCGATAGAAGCCCAAGTTGAGCCCTGGTCCGTACTTTTGAGCAAGAACGGCCGGAAGTCGAAGTCTTCGTGCGTGGTGAATGCCGCATACAGGGTCTGGGCGTCGTGGGCCGAGAGCACCAGGCGACTGACCTGTGCCAGTTCCGGCACACCGGGGAAGCTCTCGAGAGCCTGCCAGACTTCCCCTCCGTCGCGGCTGATCTGAATGAGGCCGTCGTCCGTACCGACCGCGATGACGTCGGCATCGAGCGGCGACTCGGCGATGACCCGAATCGTCCCGTACGGGGACATCAGGTAGCGCGAGTCGTACTCAATAGCACGCGTCAGGTCCGGGCTGATGGTGCTCCACGCGTCGCCTCGATCGGTGCTCAGGAAAAGATACTGAGCGCCAAAGTAGATGGTCTCGTGATCGTGCTGTGACAGAAAAACCGGGGCGCTCCAGTTCCACCGGTAGGTTTCTTCCTTGGGTGCCTGCGGCTGAATGAGACGCCGCTCGCCTGTCCGGCTGTCGAAGCGCGTCAATCGTCCGTACTGTGATTCCGTATAAACAATGTGGCGATCGACCGGGTCGATTTGTAGATAAAAGCCATCGCCGCCAACGGTCACATACCAGTCGTCGTTGACGATCCCGCCGGTGTTACGCGTGCCGCTCGGCCCGCCGAGAGAGTTGTTGTCCTGGGTGCCGCCGTAGACGTAGTAGAAGGGCTCCTGCATGTCGACGGCCACGGTGTAGAACTGCGTGATCGGCAGGTTGGGCACGAAGCGCCAGTTTTCGCCACGGTCGTTGGAGGCGTAGATGCCGCCATCGTTGCCGAGCAACAGTCGGTTGGTGTTGGCCGGATCGATCCACAGCGCGTGATGGTCCACATGGACGCTGTTGCCAACGATGTCCTGGCGGAATGTCTTGCCGCCATCCTCGGAGCGTGAGAACTGGGTGCCCAAGACGTAAACAGTGTCATGGTCCTGCGGGTCACAGATGACCTGCCCGTAGTACATCGAGGACGAGACCTCGTCGCTGCGGAGCTCCCAGCTCGCACCACGATCGTCGGACCGATAAAGACCCCCCTCCTCGCCTTCCAGCACCGCGTAGACGGTGTCGGGATGGCTGCTGCAGACGGTCACCCCCGGTCTGCCTACATCTCCAGCAGGAAGGCCTAAGGACAGCTTCTGCCAGCTTTCGCCGCCGTCGGTGGAACGGAAGATGCCGCCTTCTGGCCCGACGTTGACGTAACTCCAGTCCCTGCGCTCACGCTGCCATGCCCCAGCATAGAGG
Source organism: Acidobacteriota bacterium (assembly GCA_030609765.1). Classification (GTDB taxonomy): domain Bacteria; phylum Acidobacteriota; class UBA890; order UBA890; family UBA890; genus CALAKE01. The sequence goes on along the minus strand of JAUWTE010000016.1, from coordinate 1,422 downwards.
GTGTCGGGATCACGCGGGTCCATGACCACATCGACGATGCCGGTTTTGTCACCGACCGACAAGACCCTCGTCCAGTTCTTGCCGCCGTCGACGGTCTTGAACAGCCCGCGCGCGGCGTTACGCTCCGGATTGTTGGCCCACAGAGGGCCGGCCGCGGAAACGTAGACAACGTCGGGATCTTCCGGGTGGATGCGGATGCGACCGATCTGTAGCGAGTCCCGCAAGCCCATGTTCGTCCAGGTCTTGCCGCCATCCTCCGACTTATAGACACCGTCGCCCCATGACGAGCTCCTGAGGTTACGGGCATTGGGTTCGCCGGTGCCGACCCACACCACGCTGGGGTTGGTGCGGGAAACGGCGATGCCTCCCAGGGCCACACTCTCTTCCTTCTCAAAGACCGGCTTCCAGGTGATCCCACCGTTGCTGGTTTTCCAGACGCCGCTGGAAGCGGTGGCGGCGTAGATGGTCAGGGAGTCGCTCTCTACTACGGCGAATTCGACGATGCGGCCGCCAGTGACGGCCGGACCGATGTTTCGCCACTCGAGATGCGATATGTGGGCCCGTCCGGGAATGTCATCTGCTGCCACTGGGACGGTCTGCTGTGGCGTTGCGACGGCAGTTTCGAGCAGCATGCAGGCGCTCAGAATAGATACTGCCAGGGGCAGAGCATACGGGCGGCGAACGGAATCCAGCGGACGCATGAGGAACCTCCTTCAGGATCGCGGCTGAAAGAGACGCTGGCCACGCCTTCCCATGCGGTACATCACGTAGCGGGCCAACGCCCAAAGGGTCTCGAGGCCGTACTTCGTGCTGCGTTCCAGTGAGATGCTGCTCGATTCGGGGCCGTAGTAGGTGGGCACGGGCACGGCGCCAATGCGGAGCTCATGTACCCGCGCTTGCACGATGAACTCCGAGTCGAATACGAAGTCCTCTGAACATGCCTCGAAGTTCACCGTTTCCAGCACGCGCCGGTGATAGGCGCGGAATCCGGTGTGGTACTCGGGCAGGTTGAGGCCGAGAACGACGTTCTCCACGATGGTCAAGAATCGATTAGCGAGATACTTGAATCGAGGCATGCCGCCCGCGAGAACCTCGTCGCGGCGGCGGATGCGATTGCCGAGCACGACGTCGACGATGTCAGCCGCGATGAACCCAGTCATGTACGGAATCAGCGAGCCGTCGTACTGATTGTCGGGGTGCAGCATGACCACGATGTCGGCGTCGGTTTCGAGCGCCAGGCGGTAGCAAGTCTTCTGATTGCCCCCGTAGCCACGATTTTCCGGGTGGACGTGGACAACGTCGACGCCCAGGCTCTGTGCCACCTCTACCGTGTTGTCACTGCTCGCGTCGTCGAACAGCACGAGGTAATCGTACGAGCCCTCCTGGAGGCGCTGCAGCGTCGACTTCAGGGTGCCCGCGGCG
>JAUWTE010000033.1 GCA_030609765.1 Acidobacteriota bacterium | reverse complement strand
TTCGGCGGCAATCACCTGTTCAAGAGCCCCGATCGTGGCGAGACCTGGGTGATCATCAGCCCGGATCTGTCCTACAGCGATCCCGAGACGACCGACCCTGAGAGCGGCGGCCTGACGCGCGACGTCACCAGCGCCGAGACGCATGCCACCCTGATCACGGTTGCCGAGTCGCCGATCGTACGGGGCCTCATCTGGGCGGGCACCGACGACGGTCGGGTGCACGTGACTCGTGACGATGGCCGCACCTGGACGGACGTTCGACCTAACTTCCCGGAGGTGCCTCGTGGTCTGTGGGTCAGCCGCGTGGAGGCCTCGAACTTCAATGAGGGAACCGCCTATGTTTCCTTCGATGGCCACCGCAGCGACAACTTCCGACCCTGGGTCTTCAGGACCACCGACTTCGGGCAAACCTGGACGAGTGTTTCCGGCAATCTGCCCGCCGACCAGCCCGTCTACGTCATCAAAGAGGACCTGAAGAATCCGAGGCTGCTGTTTGTCGGCACCGAGTTCGGCGTGTTCACCTCGATCGACGGAGGGGCGAGCTGGGAGCGGCTGATGAACGGTCTACCTACTGTCGCCGTGCACGACCTGGTCATCCACCCGCGTGACGGCGACCTGATTGCCGCCACACATGGCCGTAGCGTCTGGATTCTCGACGACATCACGCCTCTTCAACAGCTCGACGGTGAAGTGCTCGCCAGCGACGCGCACCTGTTCGAGAATCGCCTCGCCACCCTCTGGCGCGGCATCAGCCGTGGAGCGACGCGCGGACAGAAGCTCTTCATGGGCCGTAACCCGTTGACCATCGAGCAGCAGGAGCCCGGCAACTCGCCGCAGCAGCTCATCAACAACGCCGCGATCCACTTCTGGCTGGGTGACCAAGCGCCCAGCCAGGTCGAGCTTCTCATCACCGACTTGAGTGGCGAAATGGTCCACACCGCGCAAGAACTGTCGACCGAGTCGGGCATCCATCGCTACTACTGGAATATCCGCTGGGACCCCGGGGAGGAGCAGGTGGCTGCCTACGAGCGGCGCATGGAGCAGATGCGCGAGCGCTTCGGTGGTGAGATCCCGGCTGGGTTCGGGGGGATGCGTGGCCCCCAGGGTGAACAGGCTGGACCCGGAACCTACCTGGTGCAGCTCACCGTCGATGGGCAGACTTACACCAGCACAGTGACCGTTCGTGAGGACCCTGACCTGGCGGAGGTGCGCTAGGCCGAGAAGCGGGAAGAGGGTATGACTGCCGCCGGGTGTGAACCGATCAGGATCGGGGCTGAGCGCACGGCCGGAAATCCTTCTCGGTCGGATCCGGTCGTCTCCATGCGCGGCATCCGAAAGTCCTTCGGGTCCGTGGAGGTCCTGCACGGAATCGATTTCGAGGTCCTGCCAGGTGAGGTGCATGTGATCGCCGGCGAAAACGGCGCCGGCAAGAGCACGCTGATCAAGATCCTCTCGGGTGCTTACAGCCACTTCACCGGCCGGCTGCTCGTATGCGGTCTGCCGCGCCGCTTCGCCCGTCCGAGTGAGGCAGTGGAGGCCGGTATCGCCACGATCCACCAGGAACTTTCCCTGGTGCCCTCGATGAGCGTCGCCGACAACCTGTTTTTGGGCTGGGAGGTGACCGGGCGCTTCGGGCAGGTCGATTTCGGACTGCAGGAAACAGAAGCGGCTCGGGTCCTTCAGGAAATGGGGCTCGATTGCTCACCCCATCAGCTCGTCAGCGAGCTGCCGATTTCCTGCCAGCAGAGCCTGGAAATCGCGCGGGCGCTAACCCGGGACGCCAGCGTCTTCATCCTCGACGAGCCCACGAGCGCCCTGAACGAGCACGAGGTCGAATCTCTTTTTGGGCGCATCCGCGAGCTGCGAAGCGAGAACCGGAGCATCGTCTACATCACGCACAAGATGGAGGAGATCTATCAGCTCGCGGATCGCATCACGGTTCTGCGTGACGGCAATCTTGCGGGCACAGCCGCGGCCGACGATTTGCCTCCAGCAGAGCTCGTTCGCTGGATGGTGGGCCGGGATGTGACACCGGTGGGGGGAGATGAACCGCCGCATTCCGGTGCTGGAGGTATCGCATTGGAGGTCGAGGACCTTTGCATTGCCCATTCCGTTGTGAAGGAGCGCTCCGTGGTCGAGGGCGTCTCCTTCGCCCTGCGAAGTGGCGAGATTCTCGGGCTTGCCGGCCTGCAAGGCTCGGGCAAGAGCGAGGTGCTGCATGCGTTGTTCGGTGCCTTGGGGCGCCGGGCCACAGGACGCGTACGGCTTTTTGGCGAGCCCTACGCGGCGAAGAGCCCGCAGGAATCTGTCGAACAGGGAGTCGTACTGCTAACCAACGATCGCAAGTCAATGGGGCTGGCACCGGACCTCAGTGTGACCCATAGCGTCAGCCTTGCGAGCCTGAGCCGATTTTGTGGCCACGGCGGATGGATACGCAGGGAGCAAGAGGGCCAGGCCGTTCAGGCCCTGACCCGTGAATTCAGGCTCAGGGCGCCCTCCGAGGAGGCGCCTGTGCGCACGCTGTCCGGGGGCAACCAGCAGAAGGTCTACCTGGCGCGTTGCCTGCTCCCGCAACCGCGGGTCCTGCTCCTTGATGAGCCGACGCGTGGTATCGACATCGGGGCCAAGGCAGACATCTACGAGCTCATGCGCGCATGGGTCGGTGAGGGCATCGCGATCCTCCTGATCACCTCGGAGATGGAGGAGCTTCTGACGCTCAGCGAACGAATCCTGGTAATGCGCTCCGGGCGGATCGTTGCCGAGTTGCCGCGCAGCACGGCTTCCAAGGATTCAGTGCTGGCAGCGGCCATGGGGGCGTCGGTAGATGAGGAACAACGATGAGGAACGACGAGACATGGAATGAGCGGTGATCATGGGCACTGAATGGGGCTCGAGGTTGCGGCAGTGGTGGAGCACACCCGTGGCACGGGCGCTGTTGGCCCTGTTGCTCATGATCGCCATCGGCTTTGTGTTCAGCGCCGATGGGGCGTTCTTCAGGTGGAGTGTCCACCGCGACATGCTGCGGCAGGTCTCGGTGTTCGGCATTCTGGCATGCGGCATGACGGTGGTGATCATCAGCGCCGGGATCGATCTGTCGGTTAGCAGTCTGCTGGCACTCGCGGCGGTGACCTTCGCCTGGCTGACCATGCCGCACGGCTGGCCGGCGCTTGCCGCCATCCCGGTGGTCCTGGCCGTTGGCGCGGTCTTGGGATCCATCTCAGGCGTGCTGGTTGCCCGCATGCGAATCCAGCCATTCATTGTCACGCTGGCCATGATGGTCTTCGGCCGTGGGCTCGCGAAGGTGATCTCTGGAGGTAGAAAGATCACCAACTACGTGACGGACGCTGACGGTAGCTCCCAGGTCGTCGACCTACCAGAGATCTTCGGAATCATCGACAGCAGGGTGCTGTGGGGAAACCTGTCAATCGTGACGATCATCTTCCTTGCCTGCGTCCTGATCACGTGGATCGTCCTGTCACGGCTTCGTCTCGGCCGCCACATCTACGCGGTGGGAGGCAACATGGAGGCCGCTCGCTTGTCGGGCGTCCCCGTACGTCTGACGCTGATCACGGCGTATGCGCTGTCAGGGTTCTTCGCGGCGGTCGCCGGCATCTGCCAGGCCGCACAGGAAACGCACGGTGATCCCGAGACCGGGATGGCGTACGAGCTCGACGCCATCGCCATGGTGGTCATTGGTGGCACGTCGCTTGCCGGCGGCAAGGGCAGCGTCATTCTGACTTTGATCGGCGTGCTGACAATCGGATATCTGCAGAAGATCCTCTCGCTCAACGCCGCGCCCGAGGCCACGCGACTCATGCTCACGGGCGCCATAATTATCTGCGCGGTGCTGTTCCAGCGGGAAAGGGAGTAGGGCGGAAGAGACTGGCCACGGAGTAAAGAAGCGAGGTTTGAGAATAGCGAAGGAGTGGAGAAGCGAGGATCTAGCGAGGCGAAGGAGGAGAAACATGCGACGACGTGAGACAGGTTGGCTCTTTGCCCTGATATCGCTTCTGGTGTTGTTCGCCGGGTGCGGTACCCCCGCGCCATCCGGTGCCGCGGTGACCACGGGGTCCTTGTACGAGGAGATGATCGACATGCCTGGGCTGGCGGAGTTTCCCGACCCCGCCTATAAGACGGTCCAATTCTCGTCGTATGACCGTCGCAGCATCTTGCCGGGAGGCCCCGAGTGGTTCGCCAACTCGGACGGATTCGGCAGAGAGCCGGTGCCCGGGTTCGAGGCTGTCCTGAGTGAGCCGGGCGAAGACGGGATCGGACAGTACCTGGTGGCCGATGTCGAAGGACCAGGCGCCCTGGTGCGGCTGTGGACCGCCGCCATCGAGGGCACGGTGCAGCTTTGGCTCGATGGGCAAGATGTGCCGGTATTCGATGGAACCGCCGACGATTTCTTCCATCGCTATCTCGACGCCTACGATCAGTCGGCGAGTCTCGACCGCGATCTTCTGGAGCGGACGCTCTACCAGCGCGACGCGGTCTACGCCCCTGTGCCCTTCGCTCGGCGCCTGCGGCTGGTTTGGACCGGTAACCTCGAACAGGTCCACTTCTACCAGCTCGAGGTGCGCAAGTATGCGCCGGGCACACGGGTTGAGACCTTCAGCCCTGATGACATCGATACCTACAGCGAGACGATCAACCGGGTCATAGCAGCACTCGCCGATCCGGATGCCAACATGCCGCTTTCCTCTGAAGGAGCCCCGGTGCCGATCGCGATCGAGATCGCCCCGGGGGAATCGGGCGAAGCCTTGGTTCTCGAGGGCCCGGCCGCTGTGCACCGTCTGGAGTTGAAGCTCGAGGCGGCGGACATCGACAAGGCCCTGCGGCAAACATTGCTGAACATCACCTTTGATGGGTACCCATGGGGGCAGGTGCAATCTCCGCTCGGAGACTTCTTCGGTGCCGCCCCCGGCATTAACCCGGACCAGTCACTGCCGTTCACCGTGCAGCCCGACGGCACGATGATCTCCCGGTTCGTGATGCCGTTCGAGCGTTCAATGCGGATTCGGTTGGATAATGCCGGCGACCAGGCCGTCGTCGTGACCGGCTCGGCCCTGCCCATGGACTACGACTGGGACGCGGAGCGTTCCATGTACTTTCGCGCCCGCTGGCGTGTCGACCATGAGTTGATCGCTGACCCGCAGGCGGTCCAGGACCTGCCTTTCTTGTTGGCGCATGGTCAGGGGGTCTATGTCGGTACCACCTCCATCCTGCTGAATCCGAATCCTATTCCGACTCCTGGCGGCAACTGGTGGGGTGAGGGGGACGAGAAGGTTTTCGTCGATGACGATGCTCAGCCCTCACTGTTCGGCACGGGCTCGGAGGACTACTACAACTACTCCTGGTCGTCGCCCGACATCTTTGCCTTCCCCTACTGCGGGCAGCCGCGCAACGATGGCCCGGGCAACCGCGGCTTTGTCACCAACTACCGCTGGCACGTGCTCGACCCCCTGCCGTTCACGGACAAGATCGGCTTCTACATGGAGCTCTACAGCCACGAGCGCACGCCGGGGTTTTCCTACGCGCGCATCGGCTACCACTACGGCCGCCCCGGCATGACCGACGATCACGTCGCCATCATGCCTGACGATCTGCGTGAGCTGCGCCTGCCGGAGGGCTGGTCGCCGGCGGCCCGCGGCGGAGCCCGCAACTCCGTTTTCCATCCGACCGAGGAAAAGCTGGTGGGCGCTCGCTTGCCGGCGCAGTCGGGGCGCCTTTTTGCTGGGGGAAGTCTGCCGATCTGGCGACCGCGGACACCCGGCGACACCTTGCAGATCAGTGTGCCGGTGCCGGCGGACGGGGAGTACCGCATCCACTTCGTCGCCCGTCTCGACCCACAGGGGGGGATGGCGCAAGTGAGATGGGATGGCGAGCCCGCGAATCTGAGATCTGGAGGCTCCACGATCGATCTGTATCGACCGCATCGTACCCTCCTGCGCAACTTCACACTCGAGCAGCGGCAGCTCGCGGCGGGGACGCACACCCTCGAGCTGGTTTTCGATGGGGCCGCCGAAGGGGTCGAGATGCCCGAGCTCGGGATTGATTTCGTCTGGGTACAGAAGATCGAACAACGACAAGCCAAGACAAGCTGCTCCGTACCGTCGCACTGCTTGTTGTCTGTGGGCTCTGCGTCCCCGGGTGTAGCTCTCCGCCGCCGCACGAGAATGCGGGAACGTCCGAGAGTCCCTGGGTCATCGGCATGAGCCAGTGCAACCTGGGAGAGCCCTGGCGTGTGCAGATGGACGCCGACGTCAGAGTCGCTGCCGACCGTCATGCCAACCTGAGGGTGATTTTCAAGGACGCCCAGAATAGCTCACTGACACAGAGGGCCCAGGTCGAAGAGCTCGTGGAGCAAGGCGTCGACGTGATCATCATCAGCCCCAAGGAGGCCGCGCCTCTCACTCGACCCGTGGCGGAGGCCTACCAGAGGGGGATTCCGGTGATCATTCTCGATCGCCAGGTCCAGGGCGACCAGTACACGACCTTCATCGGGGCCGACAACGTGCGTATCGGCCGCGAGGCGGGCAAGTGGATCCGGGAGACCCTGGGCGGGCAGGGCAAGATCGTCGAGCTCAAGGGTCTGATGACCTCTACGCCGGGGCAGGATCGCAATCGCGGCTTCCTCGAGGGCTTGGAGCTGGACGGGAACCCCGGGCTGGAGATCGTCTTCAGCGGTGAGATGCAATGGCTCGAGCCCAACGCCCGCGGGGAGATGGAATCCGCTCTGGCCACCAACGACGAGATTGACGTGGTCTATGCGCACAACGATCCCGGCGCCCACGGTGCCTGGCTGGCGGCCCGCGCCGCCGGCCGGGAAGAGGAGATTCAGTTCGTCGGTATCGACGCGCTGCCCCACGAGGGTCAACAGTACGTGCAGCAGGGCATCCTCGACGCGACCTTCCTCTATCCTACCGGCGGCGAGGAAGCCATTGATCTCGCATTGGCGATCCTGCGGGGCGAGGAAGTACCCAAACACGTCGTGCTCGGCACCCGGCTCTTCACAGGAGAGACGGTAGCCGAGGGCGGCCGGCCGATCCGTTGAAAAAGCCCAAACTAGCGAGAGAACGTGATATTCAGGAGGAACGATCATGAGCCAACGAATCGCCCTGTTCTGGCCCGGCGACGGCCGCGACATTCCTAACGAGATGGCCCTGCCCAGCATCACCGAGGCGACCCGGCAGATGGAGACTGCCCTCAGGAAGCTCGGCAAGGAGCCTTACCTCGTAGAGGGGTTTCTCACCAAGCCCCACCACGCGATCGAGAAGCTCGGTCCCATCGACGATCCGATGGTCGGGATCTGCGTCCACTGGTTCTATGGCCCGCACACCACAGAGGGAGTAGTGGGCAAGGACAACCCGCTGCTGCTGGCCAGCAACTTCTCGGGGCAGTGGCCGGGGCTGGTCGGGCTCCTGAACACCGGTGCTTGCCTGGAAAGCCTGGGGAGAGAGTTCTCGCGCGTCTGGACCGACGCGCCCGACTGGGCCACCGACGACACCTTCATGGCTCGACTCGAGGAATGGTGCACGACCGGTCGGATCGCTTATGGCGAAGAAGAGATCGCCTACGAAGCATCGGTTTCGGCAGAGGCCGCCGAGATGGCAGGCCGAGTGGCACGGGGGTTCAAGGATCGCCGTGCCCTGATCCTCATGCTGGGCGACACCTCCATGGGAATGATCAACGGCTACTTCGGGCCGCGTTTGCTCAGTCGCCACGGCTTCAGCGAGCACAAGGTGGATCAGGCATGGATCATCGACCGGGGTCGCGATATTGATGCCGCACGCCTCGACGATGCCCTCTCCTTCGTCAAGAACAAGGGTGTGACGTTCCACTGGGGTGAGGAGGGTGTAGAGGATTTCACTGAGGACGCCACGCGCGAACAGCTCCGCGACTACCTGGTCGTGCTCGACTTGGTGAAGGAGTACAAGGCCGACTGTTTGGGTTGGCAGTACCAGCTCGGGTTGCTGCCGCTGCGCCCGCCCTCGGACTTCAGCGAGGGGCTGTTCAACTCCACGTGCCGGCCGGAGTCGAACGGAGACACGGTGGTCTGTGCCACCGAGGCCGATCAGGGCAACGCGGTGCCGATGGAAATGATGAAGCGTCTGCTCCAGGAAAAGGGCTTGCACCAAGCCGTGATGTTTCACGACGTGCGCTGGGGCGGGGATCACCAGGGCCGCTTTGTTTGGGTTCTGCTCAACTCGGGCTCGTGCGGCGCCTATCCCTTCAACTTCGATCCCGACACGCTGGCAGGGGTGCACAGCTACCGTCAACCAGCGCTCTACTTTCCCGTTCCCGGAGGGACGTTCGCCGGCGAGAGCCTGCCCGGCAAGATCACCTGGTCACGCTGCTACATCAAGGACGAGGTGCTGTGGATGGATATCGGCCGAGGAGAGGTTGTCGGGCTGCCGCCCGAGAAGCGGGACGCATGGTGGGAGGGAACGACCCGGCAGTGGCCCTTCATGGCTGCCGATCTCGGCATCAGCCGTGACACCCTCATGGCTCATTACCTCTCCAACCACGTCGCGGTGGCGTACGGGGATATCTTCGAGGAGATGGTGGCGCTTTCTCGTGAGCTGGGCTTCCAGGTCCGAATTATGGAGGCCCTCAGGCGATGAGTTCCTCGACCAGATGCCATACCTGCGCGACGACGAAGCAGAGCGCGAAGCCCATGGCCACGGGAAGCAGGGCTGATATCGTCGTCCACTTCTTACTGCCCGTCTCTTTCCAGATCGTGTAGATGGTCGTCGAGCAGGGATTGTGCACGAGGCTGAAGAGCATCAGGTTCAGCGCCATCAGCAAGTTGAAGCCGCCCGCTCGCAGTATGAGCGCAGTGTCGGTTTCGCTGTCGAGCTCGAACATCACACCCGCGCCTTCACCGACGCCGCTCAGCCCGGCAACCAGAACAATGAGCATCAAGATCGTTGGAATGACGATCTCGTTGGCCGGGATGGCGATGACGTAGGCGACGAGGATGATGCCGCTGAGGCCGATCAGGACGCCAAGAGGATTCAGCAGCTCGATGGAGTATTCCGCCAGCGTGGTGCCACTGATGGTGACGTTGGAGATGATCCAGATGACGGCACCGGCGGGGAGTGCAAAGACAATGGCCCGCCAGAGCACGTAGAGGGTGCGGTCGATCAGTGATGTGTAGATGGTGCGCAGGACGCGGGGCGGCCGATAGGGGGGCAACTCCAGGCTGAACGTTGAGACCTCGCCTCGCAGGACCGTCCTGGAGAGCAACCAGGAAGTGGCGAAGCTCAGAAAGATGCCCAGGACGGCTACCGCAACCACCGCTAGAGCCGAAACCAACCCGGCCAAGTAGGCCGGTGCCATCCCTCCGATGAAGATCGTGGCTATCAGGATCTGCGTCGGCCAGCGACCGTTGCAGAGAGCGAAGTTGTTGGTGATGATGGCGATCAAACGCTCTCTCGGGCTTTCGATGATACGCGTGGCGATGACCCCGGCGGCGTTGCAGCCGAAGCCCATGGTCATGGTGAGGGCTTGCTTGCCGTGCGCACCGACGCGCTTGAACATGCTGTCGAGGTTGAAAGCCACGCGCGGCAGGTAGCCGAAATCCTCGAGCAGGGTGAAGAGCGGGAAGAAGATCGCCATCGGCGGCAGCATGACGCTGATTACCCAGGCGGTGGAGAGGTACATGCCATCGATGAGCAGACCGTCGAGCCACCAAGGCATGCCGATCGCGGCGGCACCGTTCTTCAAGATCGGATGAACCGTGTCGAGCAAGAGAGTCGCGAGCATTTTCGACGGCACGTTGGCGCCGGCGATCGTGAGCCAGAAAACGACCGTGAGCATCAGCAGCATGAGCGGGAAGCCGAAGATGCGGCTGGTAACGAGGCGATCGATGCTGGTGTCGAGATCGAACCTCGGCTTTTCGCCGCTCCGCGTCACGGCCCGGTCGGCCAGGCGAGCAGCCTCCGCATAGATACCCTCCATCACCGTCTGGTGGAAGTCGGGGCCGATCTGCCAGCGTTGCGCCGAGGCTGCTTCCAGCAGATTCGCGCGTTCTGCGACCAGGGCGGTGTCCTCTGGCGCTCCCCCGTCGTCTGCCGGCGACTCTCCGGGGGCCAGTAGCGAGGCCTCGTGGTCGCGCAAGTCTCCCAGCTCACCCTGGCGGATCGCATCAGCGATGCGCTCATCTCCGTCCAGCAGGCGCAGGGCGATCCAGTCGGCGTTGGGCAGCCCGGGGAAAGCGATCTCGACCTGACCCGCGATGGTCTCGACAGCGCGGCTCACGTGCGGCATTCTGCGCCCCACACGGCGTGGCTTGCAGACCACCTCACCCGTTGCCACCTGACGAATGGCCTCGTTGAGATCTTCAAGCCCCTCGTCGAAGCGTGCCGAGGTCGGGACCACGGGAACGCCGAGATCACGTGCCAGCCGTCGCTCGTCGACCGTCAGGCCATGTCGCTTCGCCTCATCCATGAGGTTGAGGCAGACGACGGCACGGTCGGTGATCTCCAGAACCTGCAATACCAGATTGAGATTGCGCTCGAGACGCGTGGCGTCGACGACGATCACGGTGACGTCCGGCTTGCCGAAAAGGATGAAATCTCTTGCGACATCCTCGTCTTTGCTCGATGACAGCAAGGAATAGGTGCCCGGCAAATCGACGAGCTTGTAGCGTTGATCGGCGAAGCGGAAGCCGCCCTCGGCGCGAGTGACGGTTTTCCCCGGCCAGTTGCCGGTGTGTTGACGCAGACCTGTCAGAGCGTTGAACACCGTGCTCTTGCCAGTGTTCGGGTTGCCGGCCAAGGCCACGACATAGTCCCAGTTCGCCATGTCGACGCCCAGCTTGGTGAGGGCCGATAGGTTGTGCACAGGACACGTGGCGCAAGCTGCGGAGGAAGGCTGACTCATTACGCCGCCTCTTCCTCGGCCCGGGTCACTTGGACCTTCTCAGCCTGTTCCCGCCGCAGGGCGATCACGGCGCCGCGAATGCGATAGGCGGTAGGGTCGCCGCCGGCACTTCGCAACTCCGCTTTTACCTGGGTTCCAGGGATGAGCCCGAGATCCAGGAAGCGACGCCGCTCGGCGCCACGACAGGCGGATGAGAGGCCGACCACGGTTGCGCGCTCGCCCGGGTCCAGCGCAGAAAGTCGCTCATGCGGCTCTTCGATTTCTTCCGCGTCGGGAAGGGCGAGGATAGAGAGATTGGCCGCGACGACGGGGGCAAGCACGTGCTCCTCGCCTTCGGCCTCGAAGCGGATGCGCTCCGGAGAAACCTCGAAAATCCGTACCTGCATGCCGGGGTAGAGGCTCTCGGCGAGGAGTTGTGCATAGATCTCGTGAGGCTCGTCCTCGAGGTGGACGATCTTGCCGATCTGCCCAGGCTTCATGTCAGATAGCGGCTGTCCCGGAAGCGGCACGATCTCTCCCGATGAAGTCGGGATCGGGTCACCGTGCGGATCGAAGCGCGGATGGCCCAACCGCGCGGACAGAGCCTCGGCTTCCTCCGGCGTCGTGGTGTGCTCTCGACGCTCGGCCTGCAGGTGCCACTCGCTGGCGTCGAAGCCGGTATCGTCGGACAGATGTGACTCCCAGAGGCGGTGAACCCGGATGATCCGCAGGGCGTAGGTGCGACCCTCGGTCGTGAGACTGTAGGCACCACCCTCCGACTCGGCGAGCTTCAGTTGCTCGAGGCGCGAGACGACTTCGGCCAGCCTCTGACCCGAGATCCCGAGCGCTCCCGAGAGACTGAGGATGGTTCCCTGGTGGCGTCGTGTCTCGCAGTCGTACAGGTGCTTGAGTGCGTCCTCGACGAGGGTGCGATCGGAGAAGCGGCGGAATCTCCCCCAGCGCCAGTAGAGACCGCTTACCGGCCAAAACAGCCACGCGGCGGCACCCACAGCCACGGCTGTAATGACGAGTGCGATGAGAGGCTGTACCATGATCGGTCTCCGGTCGCTTGCCTAGAGGATCCTTGCCTGGAGGTCGGTCGAGCTCTGGGCTCGCTGAACACAGACGTTTGGCGGGAAGTTTTTAGTAATCAAAAAGTTAGTTTAGTCTACTTGCGAAAAGGGCTACTGGTCAACCCTTTCCCGCATAGGGTGCATGTGGCCATCGAGGCTGGGCCACGACTACTGGAGGGCCCGTCGCTGCTCAGGTGTTCCTTCGATCCCGCAGCTCGTCGGCTCCACGCGCGTCCTGCAGGTCCTCCTTGGCACGGGCCAGGATCTGCTCCACCTTCTCGCCCGGCCGTCGATAGGCGTAGCCGACGCCGAAGGCGAGTGGTGCCTGCTGTGGACCGTGATCCAGAAGACGCTGGGCGATGATTTTCATGTTGTCGGGGGTCCGGACCTCGACCAGCAGGGCGAACTCGTCGCCGCCGAGTCGCACCAACACATCCTCGGCACGCTTGTGGCGAATCACGAAGTGGGCGAAGCGCTGCAGGACCCGGTCACCTTCCTCCTGTCCGAACTGCTCATTGACCGTCTTCAACCCCTCGAGATCGAAAAACAAGCAGCCCCAAAAGCAACTCGGGCGCTCCAACTCATGGCGCTGGTTTTCGACGTAACGCTGGTTGTAGCAGCCGGTGAGCGGATCGCGAACGTTCAGCTCGGCGAGTTGCTCCTGCCAGCTCTTCCTTTTAGTGATATCCAGGAGTACTCCATAATACGCCTGGATCTCACCGGTGGAGCTTCTTTGAGCATGACATGTCTCCAAGACCGTGATGACGGAGCCGTCCAGCCTGCGGGCCTCGATTTCGAACTCGTGGACCGAGCCCCGCTCGGCAACGAGCTCCTCGAGCTCGGCACGACGAGGGGGGGACACCCATAGCTTCTCGCCGCCGTGGCCCTCCAGGTCCTCGATGCTGCCCGCTCCCATCATTTGCAGAAAAGCGGGGTTGGCGTCGAGGATGCGGCCGTCCGGACTGGCGACATAGGTGCCTTCGGAGATCGCTTCGAGGAGGGTCCGAAGGGTGCTCGGATCCTCCAGCGAGACCTGGAGCTGTTCGGGCTCGACGGTCTCTTCGTCGTGGTCACTCATCGTTTGGCCTTGTGTATCCCCCTGGAGGGAATGAAAAGTCGGGGTGAGAGGATTTGAACCTCCGGCCCCCTGCTCCCAAAGCAGGTGCGCTACCGGGCTGCGCCACACCCCGAGATTCGCCTGGATTTCTCAACGGCTCACGACCCTAACGCCCGCTCGCTTCGCGACCCGTTGAGGAATCCAGGCTATAGACGGATTCTCGCAGGTCCCCGCGAGAATCAATCCAGGGAATCCACGAGTTTCAGCATACCCTCGATGGGAAGCCGCGGCCAACCTCTGACTGCAACCTCGTCACGGATCGCCTGCGGAGATGCCGCGGCCGCTGCTGCTAGAGTTCCCCGGACTGCTCTGGTCGTTGTGAAGCTCTACGGTCGCCAGTCTGGGAGGAAGCTCGCCAACGCCCG
>JAUWTE010000356.1 GCA_030609765.1 Acidobacteriota bacterium | reverse complement strand
GACCTGGCTCCTCACGTGCGTGATCTTCTTGGGCTTTGCGACCATGTCGAAGCGGTTCGCGGCGCGCGCCATCGCCGGCAAGGCCGAGCTGCGGGCAATGATGCGTGAGTCTCACGGCGACGAGCTGGGGGATCCGTCATGAACGTGTGGTGGATCGTCGTACCCCTGCTCGCGCTTCTCGGCACGCCGCTGTTCGCCGTGCTGGCGCTCACCGCACTCCTCGCATTTTCCGCCGCGGGCATCTCGTCGGCCGCGGTGGCCACCGAGATGGTGCGCCTTGCCGGCTCGCCGGTCCTGATTTCGATTCCGCTCTTCACCTTTGCCGGATACCTGTTTGCCGAATCGGGCACGCCGCGGAGGCTCGTGCGGCTGACGAGCGCGGCGTTCGGCTGGATCCCCGGCGGCCTGGCCATCGTCGCGATGGTGACCTGTGCCATCTTCACCGCGTTCACCGGGGCGAGCGGGGTGACGATCATCGCCATGGGCGGGCTGCTGATGCCAGCGCTCCTCAGCGAGAAGTACAGCGGGCGGTTCTCGCTGGGTTTGCTCACCACGGGTGGCAGCCTGGGGATTCTGTTTCCGCCGAGTCTCGCGCTCATCATCTACAGCTACGTCGCAACCACCACGGCCGGCGCCGAACTCGCCGATCCGCTGAGCGGTCCCACGGTCGATCGGCTCTTCCTCGCCGGGATCCTGCCCGGCATCCTGATCCTCGTGTTGCTCTCCTTCTTGGCCTTGTGGTACGGCCGGAAGCGGGAGTGGGACGTGGTGCGCTTCAACTGGCGCGAGCTCGCAGGGGCATTGAAGGAAGCCGCATGGGAGATCCCGCTGCCGTTCGTCCTGCTCGGGGGGATCTACGGCGGGAAGCTGACCGTGACAGAAGCCGCCGCGGTGACCGCGCTCTACGCGCTCATCGTCGAGGTCGTCATCTACCGCGACCTGTCACTCAGGAAGCTGCCCCAGATCGCAACCGAGAGCATGACGCTGGTGGGGGGGATCCTGATCATCCTCGCGGCGGCGATGGGGCTCACCAACTACCTGATCGATGCCGAGATCCCGATGACGATCCTGAACGGCATCGAGGGATTCATCACCAGCCGCATCGGATTCCTGCTGGCGCTGAACGTCTTCCTCCTGATCGTCGGGTCTATCATGGACATCTTCTCGGCGCTCATCGTGGTCGTGCCTTTGATCATCCCGATTGCTTTGCGCTACGATGTGAACCTCACGCACCTCGGGATCATCTTCCTGACGAATCTCGAGATCGGCTACTCGACGCCGCCGGTGGGCATGAACCTCTTCATCTCGTCGTTCCGCTTCAAGCAGCCGATCGTGCGGGTGTACACGGCGTCGATCCCGTTCCTGCTGGTGCTGCTCGTCGCGCTGCTGCTGGTGACCTACCTGCCGGATATCAGTCTGCTGCTCGTGCGGCTTCTGGGGTAGGGCACTCGACAGTCACCTTCTGCCGAAGCTTCGTAGGGATTCAGGATTTGTTCGCGAAGCTGAGAGGATCATGGAAGACACGCCCGCGGCAGTGGAGGCTCGATTCCACCGTCAGCTGATGAGCCTCACACCGCAAGAGCGCCTGGCGATGGCGTGCCGGATGCATGCCGCTGCCAAGGCGCTGGCCCGCGCGGCGATTCTGCGCGACAGCTCCCCTTCCCCGGAGGAGTTGCGAGTACTCCTGTTCCTCAGGTTCTATGGGCAGGATTTCGGCGACAGCGAGAGGGCCGAGATCGTGGCCCGGCTGAGAGCGAAGCCTCGCGCATAGGTTTGGTTGGCCAGGAGCTCGAAGATCCCCTCGGCTACCGAAAGCGATGCTTGATACGACCCCAGGTGGTCTTTTCCACAGCTGGGGGAGTGCCCTCCAAAACGGTCAGCCTTACCAGAGCACACTCGTAGCAGCAGTTCTGCTCTGCGGTGACCCAACCCTCGTAGGTTCCAGGATCCAAACCCTGGCTGTCGGCGATCACCGTCACATTGTGCTGTCCGCGATCGGTGTCCTCGAATCCCACTGTCATCCAGGGCTCGGATGCGCTGAGCAGCAGCTCACCGCCTTCTACGCAATAGCCCGAGTCCACTCGAATCGTATCTGATGCCTGCAGTCCAGCCTCCACCGAGAGCTCCAACACATCAGGGTCCCAGCTCGGACCGACATACCATGAATGGTTGCACGGCCAGTAGCAGTTGCCGCACGCGAGTTGAGCTCTTGCCAAGGCCGAGTGCTCGATGGGGTGGTTGCACCCGCTTACCGAGGTCACCCTGAGCGCCCCTGGAGATCGAACGCGCAGCATCACTCGCGCGAGAGCGACGAGTTCTTCATCCATTGGGATGTCTCCCTTGACGTAGATGTCGGCAGTGTTCTCCCACCGCGAGAAAGAGCTGCCTTCATCTCCGCAGGGCTCGATCAGCTCGTAGTCCCAGTCCTCGGGCCACGCGACCGAGATTGTCAGGTGTGAACAGATCGTCTCGGAGTACGGAAACTGATGGAGTATCACGTCGAACTCGAGAAGCCCGGACGAAGGGGTGCTCTGCACGATCTCCTCGCAGCTCTCCACTGGAAGCTCGTTGCACCCCCCCCAGCATAGTCGTCAATGTGCGTGAACAGGGCCACATCGAGAACGGGATTGGCTATGGCCACCCCATGGATGGTTACGAGCGCCGCCAGGCACATGCAGGTCCACCCCTTCTGGCCGAGTTGTCTGGAGGCGTTGTGACCAGGCGTGGGATGCAGTCCCGTGTCCACCGAGAAACCTCCTCCGAAATAGACCGTCATGTGAATGCTCACGCGTAACGGAATGCTGGAGGTGTGAGGAATTCCTGCAGTGAGGATAGGACATTCTCAATTCAGTAGCAAACTGGAGCGACTCGGATCGTCAAGGGTAGATCCTGTAGTTGCGTGGAATATAGCAAGATAGGACACGACAGCACATTGCTTCGATTTCCCTCTTGCGCACTGAACAAATGTTCAGTACAGTGTCCCCATGCTGAGCGGCAGGGGTGTCGCGGCATGAGAACGACCCTGCGGAGACGGCTGGTTCCGCCGCGCAAAGGCGGCGGGACCCAGCCTCCGTGGGGAAGGAGAATCCGATGGGGCTCACGGGCAAGGCGAAAGAGATCTTGGGCTACATCGTCCGCTTCCAGCGCGAGCAGGGCGCGCCTCCCACCGTGCGGGAGATCGGCGACGAATTCGGCATTCGCTCGACCAACGGGGTCTGCTACCACCTCGATCTTCTCGAAAGAGAAGGCGCCATTCGGAGACGCCGGGGACAGGCGCGCGGCATCGTGCTGAGCGAAGCGGCGCTGCCCGTGCGCGATGCGGGCGTGCCGATTCTGGGACAGATTGCAGCCGGTGGCCCGGTGATGTCCGCGGAGAACATCGAGGGCATGCTGAATGCGGATCGCTTTGCGCAATGCGGGGCATCCTTCGCGCTCCGCGTAACGGGCGAGAGCATGCGCGATGCGGGGATTCTCGACGGCGACGTCGTCCTCGTCGCGCCCGATCCCTCGCCACGTAAAGGGGACATTGTCGTCGCTATGATCGGCGACGAGACTACGGTCAAGCGATTCGGGCGGCGGGGAAAGAATGTGATCCTGGAACCGGAGAATCCCGATTTCGAACCCATCCTGGTGACCGCGGAATCCCCCGAGCTACGCATCCTGGGCAAAGTGGTGGCGGTATATCGCGAATTTACGTAGGAGCAGAACATGGCAGGCGAGCGAAAGATCCTTCACATCGATATGGATGCCTACTTCGCGGCCCTCGAAGTGCAGGCCTGTCCCCAGCTCGCCGGGAAGCCGGTGATCGTGGGGGCGCTACCCGGAAACCGCGGTGCGGTGGCCTCCGCATCCTATGAGGCCCGTCAATACGGCATCCGTGCCGGCATGCCGATCACGCTCGCGAAACGCATCTGCCCCCAGGCGGAGTTCGTTCCGTGTCACCCGGGGCTCTACATCCATACCTCGCGCAAGATCCTTGAGCACCTGCTCACCTACACGTCCAACGTCGAGATGTTCAGCATCGACGAGGCGTTCCTTGACGTTACCGATCTTGCCAAGAACGGCGGCAACGGGAACGACGCCTGGAATCGCGTCGATGGCATCGCACGCGACGTCGCCGGCTCCATCGATGCCCGCCTCAACCTGAGCTGCTCGGTCGGGGCCGGTCCCAACAAGCTGATTGCCAAGATGGCCTCCGATGTGAACAAGCCCGCGGGCATCACGCTGCTCAGCAAGGAAGCGTTCCGCAGCCGGTTCTGGCACCGGCCAGTGGACGAGCTCTACGGCGTGGGCGAGAAAACCGCGACCTCGCTCATGATCTTCGGCATCGAGCGGATCGATGAGCTCGCGCACACGCAGCCCGAGTTCCTGCGGGGACGTTTCGGTATCTTCGGCGAGGCGCTGCATGCCATGGCAT
>JAUWTE010000186.1 GCA_030609765.1 Acidobacteriota bacterium | reverse complement strand
GGAAGACATGGGCGTTCAGTCCGGGCGTGAGAGCTCCTAGAGACGCGAGCTTTGCTCGCTACCTCAAAGGTCGCCTTGGTTGGATGCCGAAGAGGAAAGGAGTTGATCTGATGAGAGTCTCGATAAGCTGGCAGGTGGCGATGGTGGTGTTGATGACCATCGCTCTGTCAGTACCCCTGGCAGAGGCTCAGGTAGGGCGCGGGCAGGGAGGGCAGGGCCGCGGGCGTGGACGTGGACCCGCAGACGGGCTGGGTGGACGCTATTACGATCCCAGCACCGAAGTCACGCTCACCGGCACCGTCGATGAGGTCCTGATGCAAGCAGGCCGCGGCGGAGCCACTGGCCTACACCTTCTGGTGACGGACGAGAACGAGACCTACGACGTTCACGTTGGCCCGACCTTCTATCTATTTCCTGAAGGTCTGGCGGTCGAGAAGGGTGACCAGGTCACCGTGACCGGGTCCAGAATCGCGCCGGACGGCACGCCGGCCTTGATCGTCAAGGAGATCTCGACGGGCGATTTCGCCATCACCCTCAGAGATGATATCGGTCTGCCTGTATGGGGAGGCCAAGGTCCGCAGGCGGCTCAAGGTGGTAGGGGACCGGGCTCAGCAGCTGTTCCTGAGGGGACCGTGGCGTACGGACGTGGGTACGCACCGGCTCCTGCTGGGACAGCAACCTACGGGCGTGGCTATGCGCGTGTCGGATACGGGCGCGTCGGAGTCGGAGTTGGCTACGGGCGCGGTGGATACGGGCGCGTCGGAGTCGGAGTTGGCTACGGGCGCGGTGGCTACGGCCGCGTCGGAGGCGCAGCCGTCGGATACGGACGTGGTCCCTGTGGCCGTGGGCTCGGGCGTGGTTACGGCCGTAGCCTGCGCAACACCACGGGGCCGGGCGTCATTGAAGACACTGGAGGCTAGGCAGTGACAGGTGTCGGGGCTCAGCGACTGCCCTCCTGCTGGAGGTACTAGGTCCCTCCAGAAAGAACCCCTACGTCGCAGAGCCCCGACGATTTTCTAGCCTGCATTACTCGCACCTGCTACGGGCACGGGGAGGTCCGGGGCGGCGAACAGCGCGGAGAAATGCAGGTTTGGGCGCGCCCTCCATGGGCGCGCCCTTTCCACGACCCGTTGAGAAACCCGGCCTAGCTCTGCTCAGGAGCTCTCGCCAGACCCCTCTTCTGCCACAGGAAGTAGACGACGGGTATGACGATCAGGGTCAGTACCGTCGATGTGACCAACCCGCCGATCATCGGTGCGGCAATGCGCTTCGTCACGCCGGCGCCCGTTCCAATCGTCGATGCCCACATGATGGGCAGCAACGCCAGGATCGTCGTGCTCACTGTCATCACCTTGGGGCGAACGCGTTGTACCGCCCCCTCGACGACCGCATCGAAGAGCTCGCCAATCGTCGCTTTGCGATCCTGGGCGGCGGCCTCCTGCTGGCGCCGCTTCCACGCCTCATCGAGGTAGACGATCATCACCACGCCGGTCTCGGCCGCCACTCCTCCGAGGGCGATCACGCCTACCCACACCGCGACGCTCAGGTTGTACTCGAGCCACCAGAGGATCCAGAAGGCGCCGATGAGACCGAACGGCAGCGACAGCATGACGATCAGCGTACGGCCCAATGAGCCGAAGTGGAAATAGAGCAGGAAGAAGACCAGTGCCAACATGACCGGGACCATCACGGTGAGCCGCTGCTGAACGCGCTGCAGGTACTCGTACTGACCGGCCCATGCGATGAAGATGCCGGGCGGAAAATCGACCTCCGCGAGAACATGCTCCCTGGCACCCTCCACGAACTCGGTGATCGGCACGCCGCGCACGTCGACCGTCACTACCCCCATCAAGGAGCCGTTCTCGTCCTTGATCATTGGCGCTCCCGACTCGATGGTGATGTGGGCGAGCTGCGCGATCGGAACTTGAGCGCCGGTCGGGGTCGGCACCAGCACCCTGCGCAGCGACTGCAGGTCGGAGCGCAGGTCGCGCGCATACCGGACGCTCACCGGATAGCGCTCTCTGCCCTCGATCGTCGTGGTGACCGTTTTGCCGCCGATGGCGCTCTCGATAACCGTCTCCACCTCGGCGACGGTGAGGCCGTAGCGAGCGATGGCATCACGATCGATCTTGAAGTCGATGAAGTAGCCACCGACGACGCGGTCGGCGAACACGGAGGCCACGCCGGGGTAATCGGTCAGTGCACGCTCGATGGCTACCGCAACCTGGTCGATACTCTCGAGGTCGTCGCCGAACACCTTGATGGCCAAGTTGCTGCGGATGCCCGTGGAGAGCATCTCGATGCGCGTCTGGATGGGCATCCACCAGATATTCGGCATGCCGGGGAACTGTAGCTTCGGGTCGAGCTCCTCCTCGATCAACTTCTCCCAGGTCATCCCCGGACGCCATTCATCCTCCGGCTTGAGGGTGATCACCGTCTCGGCCATCGACAGAGGGGCGGGGTCGGTGGCGGTGTCGGCACGGCCCATCTTGCCGAAGGCATGCTCCACTTCGGGCACCTGAGTAATGATGCGGTTCATGGTTTGCAGAACCTGCCTCGCTTCGGCGATCGACATGCCGGGAACCGCGGAGGGCATGTACAGGATGCTGCCCTCGTTCAGCGGCGGCATGAACTCGCTCGATAGCCCCCTGTAGATGGGCAGGGTGGCGAGCACGGCGATGATTGCCAGAGCGACGGTGCTTTTACGCCATCGCAGTCCGGCCCGAACGAAAGGCCCGTAGAGAGCAACGAGCAACCGGCTGATCGGGTGACGGCTTTCCGACCGTACCTTGCCTCGCAAGAACAGCACCATCAGCACCGGTGCCAGGGTGATTGACAGCACCGCCGCGAAAAACATCGCGAAGGTCTTCGTGAAGGCGAGGGGGCGGAACAAGCGCCCTTCCTGGGCTTCCAGCGCGAAGACAGGCAAGAAGGACACGGTGATCACCAGCAGGGAGAAGAACAGGGCCGGACCGACCTCTTGGGCCGCCGCAATGATCACCTCCGTGCGTGACGGTCGCTCCTCGGGCGGCAGCTCCTGGGCCCTTTCGAGATGCTTGTGGCCGTTCTCGATCATGACGATGGCGGCGTCGACCATCGCCCCAATGGCCACGGCGATGCCCCCCAGCGACATGATGTTGGCGGTGATGCCCATGTAATACATGGGGATGAAAGTCATCACTGCCGCCACCTGGAGAATCAGGACCGGCACCAGGGCGCTGCGGAAGTGCAGCAACGCGATCAGAAGAACGATCATGACGATCAGACCCTCCTCCAGGAGGGTATTGGAGAGAAGGTTGACGGCCCGCAGGATGAGATCGGAGCGGTCATAAGTGATGACCAGCTCGACTCCCTCGGGAAGCGCCGGTGTGATCTCCTCGATGCGTGCCTTGACATCATCGATGACGTTGAGAGCGTTGGCGCCGTAGCGGGCGATGACGATGCCACCGACTACCTCCCCCTCGCCGTCGAGCTCGGCCAGGCCGCGCCGCAAGTCGGGGCCGAAGTGGACCGAGGCGATGTCGGCAACGCGGATGGGGGTACCGTTCTCGTCCACCGCGACCGTCGTGTTGCGCAGATCATCGAGCCCCTTGATGTAGCCGCGGCCGCGGACGACGTACTCGAATCCTGAAAACTCGATGACCTTGCCGCCGACATCGTTGTTGCTCTCACGGATGGAGCGAATGACCTGGTTCAAAGAAATACCGAAGGCGAAGAGCTTGTTGGGATCGATGTCCACCTGGTACTGGCGCACGAAGCCGCCAACCGATGCGACCTCGGCCACGCCCGGCACGCTCTCGAGCCAGTAGCGCAGGTGCCAGTCCTGAAATGAGCGCAAATCGGCCAGGCTGTTGTTGCCGGATCGGTCGACGAGGGCGTATTCGAAGATCCAACCGATGGCAGTGGCGTCGGGGCCGAGAACCGGGTTGACGCCCTCCGGCAAGCCTCCTGACACCTGATTCATGTACTCGAGCACACGCGAGCGGGCCCAGTACATGTCGGTGCCGTCCTCGAAGATCACGTAGACAAAGGAGTCGCCGAACATCGACGTACCACGCACCACACGAACCTGGGGAGCCGCCAGCAAAGCGGTGACGATCGGATAGGTAACCTGGTCTTCGACCAGATCCGGACTCCTCCCCGGCCAGGAGGTATGCACGATTACCTGCACGTCGGAGATGTCGGGCACGGCATCCAGTGGGCTGTTCCTCAGCGCCCAGATACCCCAGGCCACGCCGAAACCAACCAGCAGGATGGTCAGCAACCGGTTGCGAACGCATGCTTCGATGAGTTTTTCGATCATGATCAGTGCTTGTGTGAGCTCACGGGCCGCGGTCGCTCAGTGGCGGGGATCTCATCGCCCTGTTGCTGACCGCCAACCGGTAGGGGAACGATGCCGCGTAACTTGCTCTCGGCATCAAGCAGAAAGTGCCCTGAGGTGACGACCCGCTCGCCCTCCTCGAGACCCGCCGTGATCGGCACGTAGCCACCGACCTCGGGATCGGTGGCGACCTCGCGGGCCTGCAGGCGGCCGTCGCCCAGATCCACGTAAACGACCTGACGGGTGCCGAGATCGAGCACGGCTTCGCGGGGCAGCGCCAGCACCGGACCCGTGCGCTTCTCGAGCACAACGTCGACGTACATGTCGGGCAGCAGCGTCAGATCAGGATTCTCCAGCACGACGCGCAGCTTGATCGTACGCGTCTTTGACTCGACGGTCGGGTAGATGTAGTCCACGCGACCTTGCCATGTGCGCTTGGGATCGTAGGTGAGGCTCAAGGTGGTCGTTTGCCCCTCGCGCACGAAGGGTAGATCGATCTCGAAGATGTCGACCAGCGCCCATACGGTATCGAGGTCGGCGATCTGGTAGAGACGCATGCCGGGATTCACAAACATTCCCTCGACGGCGTGCTTCTCGATGACATAGCCGCGCGCCGGCGAGATGATCGGCAGTTCGTCCAGGACCTCCCGCGTCTCGCCCAGATGGTTGACCTGCTCTGCGGTCAGATCCCACAGCAGTAGACGCCGGCGGGCCGCGGCCACCAACGACTCCGCCCTCTCGATGATCTCGGGCTCGGGGCTCTCACGTAGGCTCTCGAGCGTATCCAGCGCGATTAGGTAGTCACGTTGGGTGGCGAGCAGATCCGGGCTGTAAAACTCTAGAAGAGGCTGCCCCTCCTGCACCAGCTGCCCGGTCTCGGCGACATAGAGCTTCTGGATCCAACCGGAGAGCTTCAGGTTGACGTCGACGATACGGTTCTCGTCGTAGGTGATACGGCCAACCGTGCGCAGGGTTTCGGTCAGGGTCCGGCGCTCCGCGGGAGCGGCGGTGACACCGATTGCCTGCTGCCAGGTTGAATCGATGCGGAAGGTGGAGCGCTGCCCAGTGGGTTGCGAAGCAGTGTCTCCCTGTGCTGCGGCGTCCGGATCCATGCCCGTCATGGCCTCGTCGCCGGTCAGCGGTTCCTCGGCGTAGATAGGTATCAAGGACATACCGCAGATCGGGCAACTGCCGGGTTCCGAGAGGTTCACCGACGGGTGCATCGAGCAGGTCCAGTATTCGATCAGACTCTCGTGTTCGTGCTCCGCTGTGGCATCTGATGCACCGCCTGCAAGCTCGGGCGCGAAGCGTGCGACCAGCCTGTCCGCGACCGGCACGTGGCTCGCCAGACGCAGGAGCGGCTGTCGATAGCTAATGGCTGCACCCAGGGCTACTGCCGCCACGATGAGCGCCAGCGCTGCCCGAAGGAGCCGTTGGGTTCGTGGGCTCATTGGTTTTTCTCCTGCATTGCTTCTGCCCCGCTAGGGAGGTTGTTCTCCAGCTTGGAGGAGACGCTGGCCCCGCCCGGGAAGATTCTCGCCAGCTCAGGCGAGATGCTGGTCATGTCAATCTCGGGGGGTGCGAGCTCAGAGGCGGGGTCTGTGGGGTTCACCGGCGTATCGGCGAGATCGGCCGGGCCGACCACACCGACCGCCTCATACAGATCGGCCGCGGCACGACCGTAGTCGGCCTCGGCACGGGCCAGCGCCAGGCGATTCAGAAGTAGGGTGCGCTCGTTGTCGACAACCGCGACAAAGCTCACCGTACCTGCCTCATAGGCGCTGCGTGCGGCCTGCAAGGATTGTTCGGACTGAACGATCAAACTGGTCCGGTAGAGCTCGACGATGCGAGCCGTGGCCTGCAACCGCTCCCAGGAAGCCGCGACGCGAGAGCGCACATAGTCGAGGAGTGCGGCGTGCTCGGCGGTTGCGGCACGGCGATTCGCCATCGCCTCTTCGATTGATGCCGTGTACTTGTTGTCGTGAACCCAGGGCAGCGTCGTGGTCACGAGGACCGCGAACAGATGGTCGTAGCCTCCTGCGGCCATGGGCATGAGCCAGTACTCACCCGAGATGCCGAAATCTGGCTTGGCCTCCCGCTGCTGCAGCTCCACGGCCTTATCGTGGCCGGAGATGGTGGCGCCCACGGCTGCGAGGCGTGGATTTCGTTGCCGGGCCACGGCGAGAAGATGCTCCAGCGACAGCCCCGCCAGCTCCTCACTCGGCG
>JAUWTE010000440.1 GCA_030609765.1 Acidobacteriota bacterium | reverse complement strand
TCTGGTCGGGCTCATCACCGACAGCATCAGCCCCGGCACGACGCAGGACTTCCTCGGCGTCGTAGTAGTCGAGCATAAACTCGCGCTGCAGTGCTGCGACGTACTGGCGCACTCCCATCGTGATATCGCGCCAGAAAACCGGATGCCCTTCCTCGAGAACAGCGACATTAATGACCGAGGCACCAAGATTCAGGAGGGCAATGTCCTCGTGCTGGCGCTCGGGATAGCTGAGCTCGAAGGCGTTCTGCAGGGCGAAAGCATCGACATCAATCACCACGATTTCGCGACCGGTCTGGTCGATGACCGAAACGAACTCGTCGATCCGATCGCGCTTGGCTGCGACCAGGACGACATCCATGTTGTTGTTTTCCTCGTCCTCCTCGAGGATCGAGAAGTCGAGGTTGACGTCATCGACGTCAAAGGGGATGTACTCCTCGGCTTCCCACTGGACCGACTCGCGCAGCTCGGCCTCGCTCATGTGGGGCATCGAGACCCGGCGCACGATGACTGCGTGCCCGGAGACAGCCGTGGCGACACGGCCCCCCTTGAGCTTCTGCTGCGCAAAGAGCTCGGAGATAGTTTGGGCCACATCCGCGGGACGGACGACAGCGCCCTCAACGATGGACTCGCCCGGTAGCTCAGCGACGCCGAAGTGAGTCAGCTGATACGGCATGTCGCCTCGCGTTGCCTTGAGTGCGACCAGCTTAACGGCGTGCGAACCAATGTCGAGTCCGACAATTTGTCGACTGCGACTCAGAAACATACGCTCACCCCAGGCAGCGCCCCTGCTGCCGCTCTAATATACTTGGTGATACGGAAGCGAATGTCAAGACACTTCCGCGCAAACTTGAACAGCATATCCGAACATAGCACAGATAGAACGACCCCCGAACCAGATTTTCCGAAAACCGCGGCAAGTGCCAACGCCGTCACGGTGATCTACGACTTGCCCTCCCTGCCGCCCGGCCGGGGAGCTTTCCCAGCGGGACAGAGACGGACCGCGGCGTATGAGGCGTCGAGGGCAGCGCCGGGAGCGGAGGCCTGCTAAACTGGAAACCTCTCAGATGAGTTCAAGAGGCCCGTCCGTCACGGGCGCCTCCAAGTAAGCGATAGAACAATGGCCAATCGATGCTTCTACTGCGGTAAGGGTCCGCAGTTCGGCAACAACGTCAGTCACGCCAAGAACCGCAATCGGCGCATCTTCAAGCCGAACCTCCAGCGCGTGCGGGCAGTGGTCGAAAACACCCCTCGCCGCGTCCGCGTCTGCAGCTCGTGCATGAAGGCGGGCCGCGTTCAGAAAGCGGCTTGCTAGGCGTCACCGACTCCGCCACTTCCTCTCCCGAGGACTCCTTCGATCAAGTGGTGCGCCCTGACCGAGATGGACAATGGCCGGGCGCCCCCCGGCCCCTCCCTCCCCCGCGCCCGCAGCAGAATCGCGCTGACGAAGCCAGGCTAAAAGTACGCGATCACGTCGATCTCGACGACCGCCCCCAGAGGCAGCTTGGTCACCTCGACCGTTGCCCGGGCCGGGGGTGAATCGGTGAAGTACTCGGCGTAGGCAGCGTTGCAGGCCGCGAAGTCGTTCATGTCGGTCAGAAACATGGTGGTCTTCACTACCTTGTCCAGGTCAGCACCTGCTGCCTGCAGCACGGCGCGGACGTTCTCGAGGACGCGCCTGACCTGTTCCTCGGGAGGGCCGCCGATAAGCTCCCCGGTGGTCGGGTCGATCGCAATCTGTCCGGACGAAAAAACGAGCTTCCTGTCGCCAATCGGAAGAACGATGCCCTGGGAGTAGGGTCCGAGGGCGCTTGGAGCTCCGTCTGTGCTGATGACGTTATGGTCGGCCATGTCTTTCTCCTGGTGGAGATTGATCGATTGGGTAATCTCAGATTGACCGCTGGCGTCGCACGCTGCGAACGCCATTGATCTTGAGCAACATCTCCTTGATCGTATTCAGATGCTTCAGATCAGCGACCTCGATAACCAAGCTGATCTGCCCTTCTCCGCTGCCTTCGAGGTGCGACTCCATGTGCCGGATGTTGGTCTTTTGCCCGGAGATCATGGCCGTGACGTCAGCCAGGACTCCTTGACGATCTTCGATTTCCAGGGCCAGCCCCACGGGCTGAACCGAACGCTTTGAAGATGTCCATACCACCGGCACCCGGCGCTCAGGGTTCAGCAATAGCTGTGTGACGTTGGGACACGACTCGGAGTGAACCGAGACGCCCTTGCCCCTAGTCACGTAGCCCACAATCGGTTCGCCAGGGAGCGGTCCACAGCAGCGGGCACGATGCACCAGAATGTCGTCCATTCCCTCCACTCTCACACTGGGCTCGCCGCCCCAACCGAGGGCCCGCTTCACTACGTCCCTGATACCGGCCTTCTTGGGCTCGCTCTCGCGCTCCTCGATCTCCTCCGGGGGGAGAAGCTTCTCGACGACCTGGCGTGGTGACACCTTCCCGAAGCCCATGGCCGCCAGCAGATCCTGCCCTCGCGCCATGCCGAAATGTGGCGCTGCTTCGTCTAGTCTCCCCTGGGCGACGACCTTCTTGAGATGGAGGCCAAACTTAAGCAGCTCCTTCTCAAAGAGTCGGGTGCCGACCTCGATGCTGCGATCCCTCTCGCGCTTGTTGATGGAGCCGCGGATCTCGCTGCGAGCCCGCGAGGTTTTCACGAGACGCAGCCAATCGCGGTTCGGCCGCGCGTCAGGGCTCGTGATGATCTCTACGATGTCACCGTTGCGCAGCTCCGTCCGCAGAGGCACCAGGGAACCATTCACCTTGGAGCCAACGCAGTGGTGGCCGACTTCAGTGTGGACCGCGTAGGCAAAATCGATCGGCGAAGCCCCGCGGGGAACCACCTTGACGTCTCCAGTCGGGGTGAAAGCGTAGACTTCCCCGGGGTAGAGGTCGATCTTGAGCGATGAGAGAAAATCGCGTGCATCCGGCATCTCACGCTGCCACTCCACGATCTGCCGAGGCCACTGGAACTGCTGTGTGTCGGTCTCGGCGTCGAGACGTCCTTCCTTGTAGATCCAGTGGGCGGCGATGCCTTCCTCTGCGACTTTGTGCATCTGCTCGGTGCGGATCTGGAGCTCGAAGGGCCGTCCCTCATCGATCACCGTGGTATGCAACGACTGGTACATGTTTCGCTTCGGCATGGCAACGAAGTCCTTGAAGCGACCTGGCACCGGTCGCCAAAGCCCATGCACGATTCCAAGAGCCGCATAACAGCTCTGCTCGCTATCGGTGATGATGCGGAAGGCAATCACGTCATAGACCTGATCAAGGTCGGAGATACCGTTTTTCAGCTTCTTGTGGATGCTGCTGAGGCTCTTGACGCGGTGTTCGACGCGCGCCTCGATGCCTTCCTTCTCCAGGGCCTCTTCGATGACCTGCCGGACCCTGGCGATGAACGCCGTGCGAACGTTCGGTTCCGCTCCCACCGCCTCCACCAATTTCTGGTAGTCGTCGGGCTCCAGGTAGCGTAGGGACAAAACCTCGAGCTCCGTTTGAATCTTTCCGATGCCAAGGCGCCGCGCTAGAGGCGCATAGATGTCGCTGGTTTCTCGAGCGTTGCGGACCTGAGCCTCGGA
>JAUWTE010000008.1 GCA_030609765.1 Acidobacteriota bacterium | reverse complement strand
GCGTGGAGATCCCTCTTTCCGTCGAATCCAAGCGAGTTCTCGCCTACGCCGCCGAAGAAGCGGAGAAGATGTTCCACAAGTACATCGGCACCGAGCATGTGCTGCTCGGCCTGCTGCGCGAGAAGAAGTCACTGGCGGCGCGCATTCTGCTGGAAAAGGGCATGCGCCTCACGACGGCGCGCGAGGATCTCCTCTACCTGCTCAAGGAGCGCAACCTCACCGACAAGAAGAAGGACACGCCGTTTCTTTCCGAGTTTTCCAGGGATCTGACGGAAATGGCCGCCAAGGATCAGCTCGATCCGCTGATCGGGCGGGAGAAAGAGCTCGAGAGGCTCATTCAGATTCTCTGCCGGCGCACCAAGAACAGCCCGGTGCTAATCGGCGAGCCGGGGGTGGGCAAGACGGCCATTGTCGAGGGATTGGCGCGCAAGATCGTCACCTCCGATGTCCCCAAGTTCCTCTTCGACAAGCGCATCCTGGCGCTCGACATCTCCTCGGTAGTAGCGGGAACCAAGTACCGCGGGCAATTCGAGGAGCGTCTCAAGAGCATCATGAAAGAGCTCGTCGACAACGATGACGTGCTCATCTTCGTCGACGAGCTGCACACCCTCGTGGGGGCGGGATCAGCCGAGGGCTCGCTCCACGCCGCCGGCATCCTGAAGCCGGCTCTCTCCCGTGGCGAGCTGCAGTGCATCGGCGCGACGACCCCCAAGGAGTACCGCAAGCACATCGAGAAGGACCGCGCTCTTGCGCGGCGCTTCCAGGGTGTGAAGATCTCGCCGCCGACGGAAGACGAAACGCTGCACATCATCCTTGGCCTGCGCGATCGCTACGAGAGCTACCACGGCGTTGTCTACGAAGAGGACGCCCTGGCGGCGGCGGTCTACCAGAGCAATCGCTATATCACCGACCGGTTCCTGCCCGACAAGGCCATCGACGTGATGGACGAAGCCGGTGCGCGGGTCAAGCTCGAGGCTGCCGCGGCGCCGCGCCAGGAGCAGGAGATCGAGGAGCTCTTGCAGGTCATCGCTGAGCAGGTCGACGCGGCGATCAGCGACAAGGAATTCGAGAAAGCCGCCTACTACAGGGATCAAGAGCAACAAGAGCGCGACCGGCTCGAGAGCCTGCGCGACCGGCTGGCGAGTGAAGAAGAGGATTCCGAGCCGGCGGTGGTGACCAAGGAAGACGTCGAGCGAGTCGTTTCCACGTGGACCAGCATTCCCATCACCGCCATTCAGGAAGAGGAGATGAACAAGCTGGTCAACATGGAGGAGGAGCTCCACAAGCGCATCGTGGCGCAGGAGGCCGCGGTTGCGGTCGTGTCGCGAGCAATCCGCCGCTCGCGTGCCGGCCTCAAGGACCCGCGCCGGCCGATGGGGGCCTTCCTCTTTCTCGGCCCGACCGGCGTCGGCAAAACCGAGGTGGCTCGCACTCTGGCGCGTTTCCTGTTAGGCGACGAGGGTGCGTTGCTGCGGTTCGATATGTCCGAGTACATGGAAAAGCACTCGGTGTCGAAGCTCATCGGCTCACCTCCCGGCTACGTCGGCCATGTGGAAGGCGGGCAGCTCACCGACAGGGTGAAGCGGCACCCGTACAGCGTCGTGCTGCTCGACGAGGTCGAGAAAGCTCACCCGGCGATCTTCAACATCCTCCTGCAGGTTTTCGAAGAGGGGCACCTCACGGACGCGCTCGGCAACCGGGTGGACTTCAAGAACTCCATCCTGATCATGACCTCCAACATCGGGGCCCGCCATATCGAGCGCCGCGCCGGCGTCGGGTTCCGCGCTGAGGGTGAGGAAACGTCATACTCCGAGATGGAGGCGATGGTGCTCGAGGAGGTGAAGAAGACCTTCAATCCGGAGTTTCTCAATCGCATCGACGAGACGGTCGTCTTCCATTCTCACTCCGACGAGGATCTGGTCAAGATCATCCGCTTGATGATCGACGAGGTGAACGAGAACCTCATGCAGAAGGACATTCAGGTGGAGCTCGATGATTCGGCCTTCGCCTGGCTGATCGACCGCACGTGCGCCGATCGGAGCTATGGTGCGCGGCCCTTGCGGCGAGCCATCCAGAAACACATCGAGGACACTCTTGCTGAAGATTTGATTCGTGGAGAAATCGAGGGCGGTGACCGTGTTGAGGTCTCCGTCGAGGACGCCGAGCTCAAATTTCAGGTGCGCCGACCTGAAAAGGCGGAGTCATCAGTGGCAAAATAGAGTTCTAGATACAGGATCTCCCCGACGATCCCCCGCGCGAAACTGAAATGAATCGAATCCACCTGATTGGCCGTACCCCGGAAGACCGCTGCCACGGCAACTTGGCCATGGTCTGCTTGACCATCATGGCGGTGCTGCTGCCATCCGCCGCGCTGGCGTCGGCAGAGCCCCTGTCGACGATCAACCCCGCCGGCTGGGGCCTCGCCGCGGGTGCCATGCTGCAGGAGCTCGAGCAGCAGCTCATTCAGCAAGCAGAGCCTCCACAAGGCGAGATCGTCGAGGCCATCCTCGTCGACGGCAACGCCGGCATCGAGGACGCCACCGTGCTCTTCTTCCTGGAGTCGCGCGTCGGAGCCGAGTTCGACTGGGATACGGTGCGCCGCGACTATCGCTCGTTGCTGAACAGCAACTTCTTCGACGACATTGTCATGCGGTGGCGCCCGGGTGGCACGGGGGTGGTCATCGAGATCACCGTTATTGAGAGGCCACAATTACGCCAGATCCGCATCGAAGGTAGCGAGAGTGTCTCGCCGGAGGACCTGATCGAGCGCATGGAGCTCATGGAGATGCCCATCACGCTCGATGAGCCCCTGGACAGACAGACCCTGCGCCGCGCCGAGGAAGCCCTGACGGCGATGCTGCAGGGCGAGGAGGGCTTCCAGTACGTCCAGGTCGCCATGGTGCTCGAGGACTCCCTAGAGGGGGCTGGCGTCGATGCCGTCTTCAACGTCCTCGAGGGCGACCAGGTGCCGATTGAACAAGTGCATTTCGAGGGAGCCACCGTCTTTACGCAGCGGGAGCTGCGCTGGCAGGTGAAGCGTACGGGTGAGCATTGGCTCGGTTCCATGCTGACCAAGAACGACCGCTTCTCCTGGGCCGGTTTCGAGGGCGACATGTATGCCCTACGTCAGTCCTATTTCGCCAAAGGCTACCTGGATTTCAACTGGGGCCAGCCGGAGATCTCGGTCTACGACATCGATCAGGGGATGTTCTTCGACGATGAGAAGCGGCTGTTCGTGACCATTCCCGTGAGTGAGGGGATTCAGTACACGGTGGGCGAGGTTCTCTTCGACGGCAACAATGCGTTCCCCGACGAGGCGCTGGCGTCTCTGATTCCGCTGGAGACGGGCGAGGTCTTCGATGTCACGATGGTACTCGAGGCGCAGAAGGCCATGGAGTCGATCTACATGAACCAGGGCTATCTGCAGGTCCTGGTGGTGCCGGCGCCGAGCCAGGATCCCGACACCGGGATTGCCAACCTGACCTACAGGATCTGGGAGAACGACCTCTACTACGTCCGACGAGTCGATTTCGAAGGCCACACCAACACCCGTGACTACGTCATTCGTCGGAACCTGTTGATGAATGAGACGGATCGGTGGAGCCAGGGCGCTTTCCAGGCAAGCCTGTACAAGATCTATCAGCTCGGCTACTTCG
Source organism: Acidobacteriota bacterium (assembly GCA_030609765.1). GTDB lineage: Bacteria > Acidobacteriota > UBA890 > UBA890 > UBA890 > CALAKE01. The sequence goes on along the minus strand of JAUWTE010000008.1, from coordinate 13,731 downwards.
ATAACGTCGAGCCGGAGCTTTCGATCGTCGATCCGACCACGGGCGAGGTGAAGGTCTTCGACCTGGAGAATCGCGACCCGCAGGCCATTGAACGTGATCCGGATGCCGAGCCGGGTAGGGGCGAAGTCGACGTGAAGCTCAAGCTGAGCGAGGTCGGCCGCAACCAGATCAGCTTCGGTGGCGGTGTGTCAGCCCTCGATGGGGCTTTTATCAACCTCGGCTACACCACGCGGAACCTCTTCGGTCGCGGTCAGACGGTGTCGCTTTCGGGCCAGTTTGGTGGGCGTCGCACGAACGCTCGCATCTCGTTCATGCAGCCGTTCCTGTTCAACCGGCCGCTGCGTTTCGGCTTTGACCTCTTCAAGGACGATCTTGATTACTTCGACTTCCAGAGGAAGGGAACGGGCATCTCGACTCGCATCGGCAAGGCGCTTGGCAGAGCCGAGATGACGACCGCGTTCTTCGAGTACAACTACGAGTTCATCAGCGTCGGTGATGTGTCCCCATCGCTGGGCTTCGGCCGGCCGATCTCACAGATCAACCCGTTCTATTTCGGGCAAGGTACGTTCAAGACCAGTAGCGTTCGGCCCTACATCATCAGCAACACGATCAACAATCCATTCAATGCCAGCCGTGGGCGCCGGCTGCTGGGCTCGTTCGAGCTTGCCGGCGGGCCGCTCGGCGGCACGCTCGACTACTGGAAGGCCACCGGGACGGTCACCTGGTACATACCCACCGTGGTCAGGGGTCGCGGTGTGGGCGCGAGCATCAGCCAGATCTTCGCCGTCAACGTCGAGATGCGGCTCGCCGGGACGTACGCGGATCTGGAGGTTCTGCCCATCTTCGAGCGCTTCTTCCTGGGTGGCAGCAACTCGATTCGTGGCACGCGGCTGCGATCGGTCGGACCGGTCGACCAGTTCGGCAACATTCTGGGCGGTGATCGCGCCCTGCAGTACAACCTGGAATACATCTTTCAGATCGCCTCACCGATCCGCCTGGCCATTTTCCATGATGCCGGGCAAGCATGGGCACCGGACGCCGGCCTGAACCTCACGGAGCTGCGCAAGACCGCGGGGGTGGAGTTTCGGGTGTTCATGCCGATGTTCAACGTTCCATTCCGCTTCTTCTGGGCCTACAATTTCGACCCGAAGCCGGAATTCGGCGAGGAAAAATCAACCTTCGAGTTTGCGATTGGGTCCACATTCTGATGCCCCTGCAGATGCCGGCATCCGCCTGTCAGATCTGGCAGCGCGGCTGCAGGGCTCATTGGAGACAGAAGGTGATGAGGACCCACTGATCGGAGGCGTCGCGGCGCTCGAGGATGCGGCAGCCGGCGACATCAGCTACCTCACAGACGGACGCTACCGCCAGTATCTCGCGAGCACGGCCGCCAGCGCCGTCATCATCGGGCACGATATGAAACTGCCCGACGATTCCCGCGCCGGCCTCTCCTTTCTGCGAGTCGATAATCCCTATCTCGCACTGGGGGCTACCCTCGAGATCCTCAAGCCGAGGCTCCCGCCCGCACCGGGAGTTCACCCGACTGCTGTGCTGGCGGAGGGCGTGGAGCTCGGCGACGCGGTTCATGTCGGGGCCCGAGCCGTGATTGGCGAGCTCGCATGTGTCGGCGAGCGCTCAGTGGTGAGCGCGGGCTGTGTGCTGGCACCGGGCGTGCAGCTGGGAAGCGATTGCATCCTCTATCCCAACGTCACTCTCTACGAAGACGTGATCTTGGGCGATCGAGTGATCGTTCATTCGGGCACCGTCCTCGGCTCCGATGGGTTTGGCTACGCGCAGGATGGCGATCGGCATGTGAAGATCCCTCAGACGGGTGGTGTGATCATCGAGGACGACGTCGAGATCGGGGCCAACTCCTGTGTCGATCGGGCCACCTTGGGGGTCACGCGGATTGCCCAGGGCACCAAGATCGACAACATGGTGCAGATCGGCCACAATTGTCAGATCGGTGCCCATACCATTATTTGTGGTCAGGTCGGATTGAGTGGTACGACCAAGATCGGTGCCGGCGTCATGATGGGGGGGCAAGCAGGCACGGCAGGTCACCTGACGATCGGTGACGGTGCCATGGTGGCCGGCGGCACAGGGGTCATCAATACGATCGCCCCTGGCGCCAAGGTGGCCGGCTATCCGCATCAAGAGATTTCGAGTTGGCGGCGCGTTACTGCTGCGATGCGTAAACTACCTGACCTCATGCGCCGGGTGAGCCGGTTGGAATCGGCCACGGGCATAGGGAGGGAGGAGGACGAGTGAGTCTGGAAATTCGTCAGATCATGGATGTTCTGGCGCACCGCTACCCGTTTCTACTGGTCGATCGAATTCTCGAGATGGAGCCGGGCAAGCGTGTCGTTGGCATCAAGAACGTCACTTATAACGAGGAATTCTTTCAGGGGCACTTTCCCGGTAACCCGGTGATGCCCGGCGTGCTGATCCTTGAAGCCATGGCCCAGGTGGGCGCATTTCTGGTTCAGCAGGAGATCGGCGACATGACCAACAAGCTCATGTACTTCGCCGGTATCGACAGGGTGCGCTTCCGCCGGCCCGTAGTACCTGGTGACCAGATTCGCTTCGAGCTGGAAATGCTGAAGGTGAGATCGCGGAGCTGCAAGATGCAGGGCAAGGCATTGGTGGACGGCAAGCTTGTGGCAGAGGCAACGCTGATGTCGATGTTGGTCGACGTCCCGGAGGTGGGAGCTTGATGGGCGCCTCCGTTGACTGTCACCCAACTGCAGTGGTCGGTGAGGGCGTTGAGCTCGGCGAAGGCGTCGTCATTGGGCCGTACGCGATCGTGCACGACAAGGTGCGGATCGGGGCAGGTACCCATCTGGAGGCTCACGCCGTCATCGAAGAGCACACGACCCTGGGCGCCGAGTGCCGGGTTTTTCCACACACCTGCATCGGTACCATCCCGCAAGACCTGAAATTTCGCGGCGAAGTTTCATACCTGGAGATCGGGGACCGCAACGTCTTTCGCGAGTTTGTCACGGTCAATCGCGGTACCGAGGGGGGGGGAGGAATCACTCGTATCGGCAGCGACAACCTCTTCATGGCCTATAGCCACGTGGCCCACGATTGCCTGGTCAAAGACCACGTGATCTTCGGCAATGCGGCGACCCTGGCCGGGCACGTGACCATCGAAGATTGGGCCATTGTCAGTGCGTTTTCGGGAGTGCAGCAGTTCTGCCGGGTTGGTCGGCACGCCTTCGTTGCGGCCTACTCGGGAGTCACGAAGGATGCTGTGCCCTATGCCACCGTGCAGGGTATGCATGCCCGCACATACGGCTTGAACACGGTCGGGCTTCGGCGTCGTGGCTTCTCGAATGAAGTTCTGGGTGAGCTGAAGCGAGCGTTTCGCTTGCTCTTTCGCAGCAACCTCAATACGTCACAGGCCCTCGATGCGATCGCCAACGAGAACTTCGGATCATCGGAGATCGCCACCCTCGTCGAATTCGTCAGGAGCAGCGAGCATGGAATCGTCAAGTGAGCCACTGGCGCTGATTGCCGGCAGCTCGCAGATGCCCAGCATCGTCGCTCGAGAGGCCCAGGCGCGCGGCCACAGGGTAACCGCGCTGGCGATTCGCGGCATCACGGACGAGGCGGTGGCCGAGGTCGCCGACGAGGTTCGCTGGATGGAATGGGGCGACGTGAGTGCCTTCCTGAAGGTCGTCGGTGAATTGAGCGCGGCCGGGATTCGCCAGGCTGTCATGGCGGGCAAGGTGGAACAGAAGCGTATCTACGACTCAGGAGGAGGCAAAGGCCTGCGAGCGCTGCTCTCTGCTCTTCCCATCCGTCATACCGACGCGCTGATCAAGACGGCCGCGAACGTGCTGGCGAGCCATGGAATCGAATTGCTCAACTGCAGCGATTTTCTGTCCGACTACCTGGCCCCCAAGGGGTCGCTGTGTGAACGGCCGCCGGATGAGCGCGAGGAGGCGGATATCAAACATGGCTGGGAGATTGCCAAGGCACTGGGTGGCCTCGACATCGGGCAGACTGTGGTGGTGAAGGAACGGGCGGTGGTTGCGCTGGAGGCGATGGAGGGGACTGATGATTGCATCCGCCGGGCCGGCGAGCTGGCTGGTCCCGGCACGGTTGTCGTGAAGGTGGCGAAGCCCAAGCAGGACCTGCGCTTCGATCTTCCAGTTATCGGCCACGGCACCATCGCTTCGATGATTGCCGCTGGTGCCAGCGCCCTGGCCATTCAATCGGGCAGCACGGTGATTTTCGACGGCGAGCGGATTCGTGCCGATGCCGATGCTGCCAAAATTGCGATCTTGGCACGTTGAGAGGGAGGCACGGCTAGAGTGGTTCACGTTGGCGTGGTTGGAGTTGGGGCGATGGGCAATCACCACGCCCGCGTTCTGAGTCAAGTTCCTGGTTGTGAGCTTGTTGGTCTTTACGACATCGATGAAGCTCGTGTCGAGGAAGTAAGCCAGGCTCACGGCACTCGCGGCTATCGTTCCCTGGATGCTCTTCTAGAAGATGCCGACGGTGTGGTGGTCGCGGTCCCGACTCCGGATCACCATGCGGTCGCAATGCGGTGCCTGCGGGCGGGCCGCCACATTCTGGTCGAAAAACCCCTGACACCGACCCTGGCGGAGGCTGATGAGCTGATCGCGGCCGCGAGCGCGGATGACCTGGTTCTTCAGGTTGGCCATATCGAGCGCTACAACCCCGCGGTCATGGCCCTGGCCGGCTTGGTCCAGCGCCCCGGATTCATCGAGGTGGACCGCCTGGGCTCCTTCGCGCCGAGGAGCCTCGAGACCGATGTCATCCTGGACCTGATGATTCACGACATAGATATCGTGCACTCTCTGATCGATGCCGAGGTTGCGGAAGTTCGTGCTGTCGGGGTTCCGATCCTTTCCGACGCCCTCGACATTGCCAACGCCAGGCTGGCTTTCGACAACGGCTGTGTCGTCAATCTGACGGCCAGCAGGGTGAGCGCCAATCGGATCAGGAAAGTGAGGATATTCCAGCCCGAGGCATATCTCTCGGTCGACTATACCGAGCAGCGTGTCGATCACTTCGAGCTGGTCCGGCAGAACGGCAGGCCACAGGGTATCGCCGCGCGGCACGTCGAGGTGAAGTCGGCCGAGCCCCTCGTGGGCGAGCTCGAGGACTTCGTCGGCGCCGTGGCCAACGGTCGGCCACCTCGCGTGGATGGGGTGGCTGCGCGCCGCTCGCTGGCAACGGCCCTGGATATCCTCGCGGCAATCGAGGCGCAGGGAAGGTAATGGCCGTCTCAGCTGCACCGCTGGCAGCATCTTTCCACATCAGGCCCTCTGTGATCGGCCGCCTCGCCTTCATCGTGGCCGCTGCCTTTGCGGTCGTGTCCTGCGGTGCGATGCTGCCACTCGAGTCGTATCAGGAAGCTCCGGCGGTTCAGCATCCGACGGATGAGACTTTTTCCGGCACCCGCGCGGAGGTCTGGAAAACCATTCTGGAAGCATTGGGGTCGAATCGTGTTCCCATTGAGCTGGCCAATGAGGACAGAGGGACCCTCTCGACGGGGTGGGCGGAAGGCTATTCACTGATCTGGCGTCGCCGGCGCCTGGGTGACCGGTCGGAAAACGGCGGCGTGCCCCTGCCTGTCCGATACCGCCTCGACCTGACGATGACCGAAACAGAATCGGGCTTCAATGTGTCGGTAGTAGCGGACGAGGAGACCAACTTCCTGATCCTCACCGGGGTCGATAACGAGACAGGGCAAGGCTACTACCGTGACGACTGGCGCAGGACGCCGAGCCAGACGACTCGGGAGCACGAATTCCTTGTAGCGCTCGGGCGAGCTCTCGCGGGGCGGTAATCTGGCCAGGTAGATCACGCGGCTGGTCCCGGTCGGCCCGGGGTAATCACCTAGGCGGACAGTTCGCGCACATGGTTCGCAGATGGGCAAGGGACTTACTAGCCTGCGCGCTCAAGTGTCCGCTACGGCGATCACCCCGGGCCTCCCTAGCGCCTCGTGACAAGCCTCCACCAGGATCTTCTCCCATCTGCACCCTTGGGGGCGTAAGTTGATAAACTCGCCTCAGCCTGGATCTTTCACTAAACGATAGCGAGCTTTTAGCCTTGACCATAGAATTCAATAACAGTCCCGAGCCGACTCTCGGAGTTGAAGAGGAGTACCAGCTTTGCGATCCGTACACCGGCGATTTGGTGCCGATGGCTGATCGCGTCATGGATGCCGCTTCAGACGACCTGCGCGGGCGCCTCTCCTATGACCTGCTCCGCACCCTGGTCGAGGCCAACACGGTCGTTTCGGCGACGGTGGATGAAGCAGTGGCGGATCTGCTGCACCGTCGCCGCCAGGTGCTCGCCACGGCGAACTCAGTAGGTTGCACGCTCGGTCTGACGGGGACCCATCCGTACGCCGATCCGAAGGAACAGCGCTTCGTTTCGACTCCCGACTATCGCTGGGTGGCCGAGCAGCTCGGCTACGTGGCACAGCGCAACCTCACCTTCGGACTGCATGTGCACGTCGGCGTCGACGATGGCGACCGGGCTGTCTATATCGCGAATCGACTGCGCAAGTGGCTCGGTGCCCTCATCGCCATCGCCGCGAACTCGCCCTTCCTCGACAACGTCGATACGGGGTGGGATTCATCGCGACTCTACGCTTTTGGGGCGTTCCCCCGAGCCGGCATACCGCCGCGCCTGCGTACCTTCGAGGAGTTCGCGAAGCATATCGACGGCCTGATCGCTGTGGGCAGTATCACCAAGGCGCGGCAGATCTGGTGGAATGTGCGAGTGCATCCGCAGTACGGAACGGTTGAGATGCGGGTCTACGACGTCATGGCCTCCTTGCCTCGCACGGCTGCGATGATCGCCCTGACGCAGGCTCTCGTCGTGGCGTATGCAGATGAGCATCGCAACGGCGTGCCCGAGCCCGAGCTCTGCGAGGAGTACCTCGAGGATCTCCGCTGGAAGGGCATGCGGTTCGGCCTCGAGGCCAAGGTGATCGACCCTGAGGTCTGCGGGGTTTGTACGATGAGGGAGTTCATCGAGCGGCTGATGGAGGTGGCGCGGCCGGCTGCCCAGCGTCTGGGTACGGAGCATTACCTATCAGCTGTGGACGACATACTGGCGGAGGGCAACGGTGCGACACGGCAGCGGGCCATGTTGGTGGAGCACGGCGGCGACCTGATGGTTCTTCAGCACGAGCTACTGCGCGAAGCGAGAGATATCGGCATCGAGAACCCCGAGCTGCCGACCGGGTAACGGAGAGAGGCGATGGCTGCATCGCCGACAGCGACCATTCGATTTCTGGCTGACAGCATGGTCGGCAAGCTCGCCCGCTGGTTACGTCTTCTGGGTCACGACGTGCGCTACGAGAGATGTTGGGAGGATAGCCTGCTCGTGACGGACGCGGCGGAAGAGGGTCGTGTGGTGCTTACCCGCGATCGCAAGCTGGTCGAGCGGCGCGCCTGCCGCCGCTACGTTCTGTTGCAGAGCGATAACCCTCAGGAGCAGCTAATGGAAGTGATTCGTGCTGTTGACCTGCCTCTCGACGAGGATCGCTGGATGCGACGGTGTCTCGAATGCAATGGCTTGCTCGAGGATGTTGATCGGGCAGAGGTTCGCGGGGAGGTGCCGCCCTATGTGCACGCCCATCACGAGCGCTTCGCGCGCTGCGCGGAGTGCCGGCAAATCTACTGGCGCGGCACCCATGTGAGCGGCATGCTGGCGCGATTGCGGCAGTTGGTGTCGGCCGCCAAGACCTCGGTTCCCGCGACCCAATCGAATTCGACACATCGTGCCGGCTTTGTCTGCCTGCTGGGTCTGGCCCTGGTGATGTCGGGGGCCGTCGGAGCCTGGGGCCTACCATCCGATAGCAAGCCGGCGGCTGTGCTCGAGATCCAGGAGGACCGCTTCGCCGATGCGCGGGCCGCTCTGCTCGCGGAGCTGCGGCGGCAGGGGATCCGGGACGAGAGAGTGCTCGAAGCCCTGGCACGTGTACCTCGTCATCTTTTCGTGCCCGAGGGGGCTCTCGATCATGCCTACGCCAACCGGCCGCTCCCGATAGGTCATGGGCAGACGATCTCGCAGCCCTACATCGTTGCTCTGATGAGCGAGTTGTTGCAGGTAGGGGAGGGTGAGAAGGTGCTCGAAATCGGCACGGGCTCCGGCTACCAGGCAGCGGTTCTTGCCGAGCTGGGCTGCGATGTGTACACCATCGAGATTCTCGAGCCTCTGGCGGCGATGGCTGTGGCCAACCTCGACAGGATTCAACAGGATGGTGTTCATACCCGAGTCGGTGACGGTTACCTCGGCTGGCCGGAGGAGGCGCCGTTCTCGCGTGTCATCGTGACCGCCGCGCCGGAGACCATTCCGGAAAGGCTGGTCGAGCAACTCGAGATCGGTGGCCGCATGGTCATCCCCGTTGGGCCACGGTACGGGAGCCAGGTGCTCATGCTGCTGGTGAAGGAAGAGGACGGCGAGGTTCGTGTACGGCGCATTCTGCCCGTGCGTTTCGTTCCCATGGTGCACGATCGGTGAACGTTCTAGGCTGGTTTGAGAATGGAAGTCTACTTGCGCGTGCACGTATTGGGGTCTTCGAGCGGCATGACGAGTGCTGCTCGCGACACGATGGGCCTGGCGATCGAGACGACCGAAGGCGCGACACTGGTGGATTGCCCTGGCGGGGTCGTCCACAAGTTGGCCCGGCAAGGGCTGCGCGCGGATGCGCTCCGTCGCGTCATCCTTACCCACAATCATGTCGACCATGTTTATGGGATACCGCACCTGTTGCACGCTCTGGCGATTGGTGCGGACCTCGACAGCCTCACGATCCACGCTCCAGAGCAAACGCTCGAGACTGTTCGCGCCGTGGTTTCGGCGCACGACCTCTGGGGGCCACGTTATGCTGATCTCGATCTGCAGCCGATCGAGATGGTTGCGGGCACGGCGGTGGTGGAAACCGACGGGCTGAGAATTACCGCCAGCCCCGCGGCCCACGGTCGCGACACCGTCGCGCTGCGCTTTCAGGCTGGGGATCTGGCCGTGTGCCATTCCTCGGATACGCGGCCCAGTGAGGCAGTGGAGGCCCTGGCGCACGATGCCGGTCTTCTGTTGCATGATTGTGGCGGCTTGCACCGGGATCGGTCCGAATTCGATCATAGCCATTCGAGCGCCCGCGAGGCGGGACGGATTGCCGGCGCGGCGGGGGTGGAACAGCTAGTTCTGATCCATTTGAGCTATGACGTCGATCAGCTTGCTGAAGAGCTCATCGCGGAGGCGGGGGATGCATTCGCCGGAGATATCGTGTTGGCTTGCGATGAAGATGTTTATGAGGTGACCACGTCCACTGAAGGGTTCCCGAGACGAGAGCGTACCTGATGTCGCACGAGATGGATGCCAGCACCGTGCAGGAGGCCTACTCGCGCTGGGCAAGGGTATACGACTTGATATTCGGGCCGGCGTTCAACAGGGCGCGTCGCCGGGCCATCGAGCATCTGCAACTCGCGCCCGGCAACAGGGTGATCGAGGTGGGGGTGGGGACGGGGTTGTCCTTTCCGCTGTTCCCAAAAGACTGTCGCGTCGTCGGGGTCGATTTCTCTCGTGCCATGCTGGAGCGCGCCGCCGCGAGGGCGCGCAAGGGTGCGGATGGCGGGGCGATGCTGGTTGAGGGAGACGGTGGGCGCCTGCCGTTCCCGGATCACACCTTCGACGCTGCCCTGGCGCCCTACGTGGCCTCCGCCGCGCCTGACCCCGTTGCCGTATTACAGGAGATGGAACGGGTCTGCCGCCCGGGTGGACGACTGGTCATTCTGAATCACTTCAGCAGGCCACGGCGGGGCGCTGCCGGATTCACCCGCGCTTTGACTCGTCTCACCTCGCGACTCTTGGGCTTTCACTCGGAGTTTCCTCTCGACCCCCTTTTTGAGCGCGCGGGGCTGGTGGTGGAGCACTGTGAGAAGGCTCCACCGCTAGGCTTCTGGCGGATTGTTTGCTGCACCGCCGGCCGCCGTTCCGACTCGCCATGAGCAGACCGCCTCGCTTTTTCGCCCGCGGGCATCACGCCTGGCTAGGGTTGGCCTGGATCCTCGGTTGCCAGGCATTGCTACTGGCGGGAGCGCCGTTTGTCGAGGTTTTCTTCACCGCCCTGGTCTGGTGGGGATATATCGTTCTCGTCGACGGCCTGGTGCGCCGCTTGAGGGGCAGATCCCTGCTCGTTGATGCGCTCCCGGAGTTTCGTAACATCGTAGCGCTCTCGATTCCGCTCTGGTTGGTGTTCGAGTATTACAACTTCTTTCTGGACAACTGGCACTACGTCGGTTTGCCGTCCAATCCAAGGGTCAGGTTTCTGGGGTACGCGGTGGCGTTCGCCAGCATTCTGCCGGCGCTCATCGAGACAGCGGATCTGATCGGGGGATTGTCGAGGAAAGTTGCGGTACTCCCGCCGTGCCGTCGCCCGCTCGATCGTCGCGCCATTATGATCGTGATCGTCGGCGTGGCAATGCTGGTGGGCCCCCTGCTTTTTCCCTCTCGCTATGTTTTCGCTCCGGTTTGGATCGGCTTCATCCTGCTGTGTGATCCACTCAATGCTCGCCGCGGTCTTCCCTCCTTCCTCGCGGACTGGGAGCGAGGTTCTCTAGGACGGGCTCTGCCTTTGCTCCTCGGGGGCTACGTCTGTGGGCTATTGTGGGAATTTTGGAACTACTGGGCCGGCGCCAAGTGGATCTACACGGTGCCGTTCCTTCCCGAGTGGCGTATTTTCGAGATGCCCGTGCTCGGCTTCCTCGGCTTCGGGCCCTTCGCGCTGGAGATGTACGCGATGTACCTGTGGACGCGTGGTGACGTGAGCTACGACTTCGCCGCGGTGCGACGACACGACGGGGTAGGGGAGTAGGCCGAGATGGTGCCCTGGGCGGTGGTCCCCACAGCGGGCTCCGGCACCCGGCTGTTGCCCGCTTCGGCGGTACTCCCGAAGGTAATGCTGCCGGTAGGGCTGTGCCCCATGGTGCACTGGGCCGTGCGGGAGTCGGCTCTGGCAGGGGTCCGTGCCCTGCTGGTGATTGTCTCTCCACACCAGCCACTGGTCAGGCAATACCTGGAGTACGTAACGCGCCCCGAACAGGTGGAACCGCGCATGGTGGAGCTCCGCGATCTGCTGCAGGGAGTCGAGCTGCATTTTGTCGAGCAGGCGGAGCCGCGCGGCGTCGGGGACGCGCTGATTCGCTGCAAGGCCTTTACCGGGACCGACCCATTCGCGGTGGTCCTGCCCGATAACTGGTTCGACAGCGTCACTCCCGCGGTCGCTCAGGTGGCATCGACCTTCGAAGCGACGGGAACGAACGCGATCGGCCTGACCGAAGTGCGGGCCGCGGACGCCGGACTCTACGGCAACGTCGGGGGGGTCGAGCTGGAGCCCATCTCAGGTCCGGCATTCCGGATTCTGGCGCTGCAGGACAAACAGCCCGGGAAATTCAGCATTCAGAGCGGCCCGAACGTGCTGAGGGGCTGCGCCCGCTACGTGCTCGATGAGCGTTTCTATGATGCCCTGGAGGCCACAGGACCTCCGCCGGAGGGGGAGTGGGATGACGTGCCTGCCTTCCAGCATCTCATCGAGAGCGTGGGGCTGGCGGGGCACAGGATCGATGGACGGCACTTCGACGTCGGCCAGGAGGAGGGATACCTGGCCGCTGCCGCCTATCTGTCTCGATAGCGGCGCATCACTCCGATCACGACTCCCTGCACGCGCACCTTACTCTCGTCGATGATGAGCGCTTCCATGGCCGGGTTGGCTGGCTGGAGCCGGATGTTCTTACCCTCTCGATAGTATTTCTTGAGGGTGACCTCCTCATCTCCCAGCATCTCGATGACCGTCTCACCGTAGTCGGCAGTCGTGCGATCCTCTACGATGAAGTAGTCGCCATCGCTGATCTGCTCATCGATCATGGAATTCCCCCGCACGCGCAAGACATAGGTGGGCTTGCGGCCGACGAAGTCGGGCGGCAGGTTGATCATCTCGGGTTCGGCGATAGCCTCGATGGGTCGCCCCGCGGCGACCTGACCGAGCAGTGGAACCTCGATCGTGCGGATGGGCTCGGGGTCGACGAGCTGCAGTCCTCGTCCTTGATGGGCTGCCTTGCGCAAGTATCCCTTCTGGACGAGTTGTTCCACGTGCTTGTAGACCGTGGCTGGAGACGAAAGCTCGAACTGCACGCCGATTTCCTGCAGTGTCGGCGCGTAGCCATGCTCTCCGAGATAGCTACGGACGTAGTCGAGAATTTCCTTCTGCCGCTTGGTCAAGTACATGCCCACGCCCCTTTTCTCTACACCGATGCACACCTCGGTGGGTCGAACAGCAAGTGCCACCCGCACCCTGCACCGAGGTGAGCCGCAGCCAGGAGAAAGCGAATACAAGAGAAGGATGGACGAAAATGAGACGAATGTCAAGAAGGAGGGCGAGCGCTTGCCTGATTGAGGGCCGAGTCGGCGTGGTTGATCCGTGAACGGGCGTGTTACCGTCCTCGAATGACCTGGATGGGCCTTGATTTGGGGCAACGTCGAGTCGGTGTCGCGATCTCTGATCCGCGCGGCTCTTTTGCCATGCCACACGCCACATTGGAGGTCCCTCGTGGTGGGGATTTTCCACTGGCCGCCCTGCTCGAACTGCTCGATAGCAGCGGAGCGGAGGGCATCGTTGTCGGCCTGCCGATGCGATTGGATGGCAGCCTGGGGCCGGAGGCTGAAGCCGCTGAACAGTTCGCCGCGGATTTGCGTACGAAAGTCTCCATGCGGGTTGTCTTGTGGGACGAGCGCCTCAGCAGCGTCGAGGCCGAGCGCTTGCTGGAGGAAGCCGGCGTGCGGAGCAAGCGCCGGCGGGCCATAACCGATCGAGTTGCGGCCGCAGTCTTGTTGCAGGGTTTTCTCGACAGTGGGGGAGACACCACGGAAGGCGCATCTCGCGGATGAGACGGACGCTGATCGTTCTGACAGCCTTGCTCGTGATGCTGTACGTCGCCGCGCGTCTGACGAGCGGCGCCGTGGAGGCATTGCTCGAGGAGCCCTTCGACGGGGCGGCCGGCAGGACCGTCCTGATCGAGGTTCCACGCGGGGCCACGGCCGGCGAGGTGGCCCGCGATTTGGCTACCGAAGGAGTCATTCGGGACCCACGCCTATTGCGGTGGTGGCTGCGAGCCACCGGACGCGCCGGGCAGATCCATGCGGGAAACTACGAGTTCAGCGGCGCACATTCGATTCGCGAGGTCGCGGAGGTTCTCTTGCACGGCAGGGTGCTCTTGCGGGCGGTGACCATCCCCGAGGGCTCTACGCGCTGGCAGGTGGCCGAGGCAGTGGCCGCCGCCGGCTTCGGCGAGTACGAGGAGGCTTTGGAGGCTACGGGCCGCGCCGAGCTGATCGCGGACCTGGATCCGGAGGCCGTAGATCTGGAGGGCTATCTCTTTCCGGACACCTACATGGCTCCGGAGCATGCAGAGGCCGCCGAGGTCGTCGAGATGATGGTGGCGCGTTTCCGCAGAACCTGGACGGCCAGCCGACAGGCTCTGGCGGAGGGTCGTGGCATGTCTGTGCGTGAGGTAGTGACCCTGGCGTCGCTGGTGGAGACCGAGGCGGCGGTAGCGCACGAGAGGCCGCTGGTCGCGGCCGTCTATCAGAATCGCCTGGAGCTGGGCATGTTGCTACAGTGTGATCCGACGCTTTTGTACGCCCTCGTACTGGACGGGCGCACGGACCGTAACATCAGGC
>JAUWTE010000384.1 GCA_030609765.1 Acidobacteriota bacterium | reverse complement strand
TGGTCGAGCCGGACCTCACCGCCGGCCGGCCGCGTGCGACCGACGGTGTCGCTGCTCTCACCTGTATCTGTGTCGGCGCCGACCTGGCTACCGGCGGAAGCCTCGATGGTCTCGTCACCGCGCCGGTCAGCAAGAAGATCATCGCGGCCTGTGAGCCAGGATTCGTCGGCCACACCGAATATCTCGCCGGCAGGGCCGGGATCGACGATCCATTGATGTTGTTTTTCGGGCCGCAACCGGCAGTTGCGTTGCTGACCACTCACCTGCCGCTCGCCACGGCACTCGTTGCCGTCAGGCGCCCGCGCATTCTCGACAAGCTTCGGAATCTCGACGCCGGATGGTCGAGGTGGTTCGGCATGCGCCCTCGAATCGGGGTAGCGGGGCTGAATCCCCAGGCTGGGGAGGGAGGGATCTTCGGCAGCGAGGAAGAGCGCGAGTTGGTACCCGCCATGGCCGAGGCGCGGGCGGAGGGAATCCAGGTGTCTGGGCCCTACGCCGCCGACAGCATCTTCCGCGAGCCCGACCTGGATGTGGTGCTTTGCATGTACCACGACCAGGGCACGCTGATCGCCAAGCGCGCTCCCGGGGTCAGTGTCAATGTCACCTTCGGCCTGCCCTACCCCCGCACATCGCCCGATCACGGCGTCGCCTACTCCATCGCCGGCCAGGGTCTGGCCGACCCCGAGGCCATGATCGCCGCCCTGGAGCTCTGCATCGAATTGAGCACGCGACGCTAGCGGCGCCTACGAAGCTCCTGCTCGATGTCCATCTCGGCCGCCGCGCGCCGCTTGGCGTCCCGCTTATCGTAGGCACGCTTACCACGCCCCAGGGCGAGCTCGATCTTGGCGCGGCCACCGTGGAAGTAGATGCGCAGTGGCACCAGCGTAAAGCCACGCTCCAGGGTCTTGCCCCGCAGGCGCTCGATCTCACGGCGGTGCAGCAGGAGCTTTCGCGATCGCTCAGGCTCGTGCTGGTTGTTGGGCCCGGCGGGCGGATAGGGGCCAATGTGGCAGTTGTGCAGGAAGACCTCGTTGCCTTCGATGGCCGCGTAGGAGTCCTTCAGGTTGGCACGTCCCGCCCGCAGAGCCTTGACCTCGGAGCCCTGCAGGACCATGCCCGCCTCGAACCTCTCGATGATTTCGTAGTCGTACCGCGCCTTGCGATTGACGGTGACGACCTTCTCGGTATCGGTCATCTTCTGAACCAGGACGCTGGGACTCGGGAGGCTACAGCCGAGTGATGTGCGAGTCATTCCTGCCGCGCGTGACGTTGCGCGTATCGATCAGGAGGGACGACGAATCGGTGACACCAGTCCAGTCGATGTCCGAATGGTCGGTGCAGACCACCACGCAATCGTAGTCCCTGCAAACATCGGGCAGGCCTTCCACCGACTTTAGCGGCTGCTCGAACCCACTGGTGAGCTCCGGCACGTGGGAGTCGCTGTATTCGACTTGCGCCCCCCGGGCCAGCAGCAGCCTCATGATGTCCAGAGCCGGCGACTCCCTAATGTCATCGACGTCGCGCTTGTAGGCTACTCCGATGACGAGGATTCGTGCTCCCTTCACACTGAGTTGCCGGTCGTTGAGCGCATCCGACACCATGTGCACAATATGCTCCGGCATGGCGGCGTTGATCTCGGAAGCAAGCTCCACGAGACGGGCATGGTAGTTGAGGGTGCGCAGCTTCCAGGTTAGGTACCTGGGATCCACTGGAATACAGTGCCCACCCAACCCCGGGCCGGGGAAGAAGGGCATGAAGCCGAATGGCTTCGTGGCAGCAGCCTCGATCACCTCCCAGGTATCGATGCCGAGCCGGTCGCACATTATCGCAACTTCGTTGACCAGCGCGATGTTGACGGCGCGGAAGGTGTTCTCGAGCAACTTCACCATTTCCGCGGCCCCACACTCCGATACCAGGTGCACATCTCCGACAATCGTTCCGTACAGGGCGGCGGCAACTTCACCGCACGCGGCGGAGTATCCGCCGACGATCTTCGGGGTGTTGCTCAATGTGTAGTCAGCGTTGCCGGGGTCGATTCGTTCTGGCGAGTAAGCGAGGAAGAAGTCCTCGCCCACCGTGCCACCGTTGTCGCTCAAACGTGGCAGGAGGACTTCCTCGGTGGTGCCCGGATACGTCGTGCTCTCCATGACGATGAGCATGCCCGGGTGGAAATGGGCAGCAATCTGATCCGCCGCCGCCAGCACGTAGGTCATGTCGGGATCTTTGGTCTTGCTCAGCGGGGTGGGCACACAGACGATGACCGCGTCCATCTCGGCAAGGACATCATTGTCGTCCGAGGCAGTGAGGCGACCTGACTGAACGGCCGCGGCAACCTTCGAGCTACCGATGTCACCGATATAGGACTCGCCCGACAGAATGCGCGCAACCTTTTCGCTATCAACGTCCAGGCCGGTAACGTGAAAGCCGGCCTCGGCGAAGGCGACCGCCACGGGTAGACCGACGTAGCCGAGTCCCACCACTCCCACGTGCAGGGAGCGATCCTCGATTTTCTGCAGGAGATCTTTCACAACGGCACCATTGGCAGTGAGAAACGGAGTGTATCTGGAAGAGAAACGCCAGCGCGGCGCGATTGGCAGTATACCAGGGGTGGAAAGGCTCCTGGGGCACGGGCTTAGCCTGGATCTCTCAACGGGTCGCGGCGGCGCGGGCTTGATGTTACCGCCGCCCCTCGACGTGGGATACTGAACGCGATCACTACCCAGACTCGGGAGCTCCCACGTGGCAGCAACGGCTAGTCAAGGATACGTAGGGCTCGGATCCAACCGCGGGAATCGCACGGCATTCCTGCGTGCCGGCTTGGAGGCCTTGCGCGAGAGCGGACTCGAAGTGAGCGCGGTGTCCTCGCTCTACCTCACGGAGCCCGAAATCGCTTCTGAGGAGGACGACGGCCACCATCCCTGGTACGTGAACTGTGTCGCACGCCTCGAAGGACCACCGGAGGCCGACGAGTTGTTGCGCAGGTGCCTGGAGATCGAGGCACGACTCGGCCGCGTTCGGCTGTCACGAGCCACGGAGCCGCGCACCCTCGATATCGACCTTCTACTGTATGGTAGCGAGGTGATCGAAAAACCGGGGTTTCAGGTACCTCATCCCCGCCTCCATGTGCGACGATTCGTGCTGCTGCCAATGACCGAGATCGCTCCCCGCCTGGTGCATCCGGTCGAGAAGGCGACAATGTCGGAGTTGCTCGAGCGACTGCCGAACGGCAAGGGAGTTTGGTACATGACCCCACCCCCGGCTCTACGCCCGGCTCCATGCCCGGCTCCACGCCCGGCTCCGCGCCCGGCTCCACGCCCGGCTCTTGGAGATACTTGATGCGCTGGAACTACATCGCCTTCGAGGGACCGATCGGGGTGGGCAAAACCAGCTTGGTCGGCTTGCTGACCGAGCGGCTGGGGGCGGCCCGCATCTTCGAGGATGTCTCGAACCCGTTTCTCGAGTCTTTCTACAGCGAGGATCCGGGGGCCGCGTTCCAGGCCCAGCTCTTCTACCTGCTCTCGCGCTATCGGCTCCTGACGGAGGCGGCGCAGGCCGACTTGTTCCAGCAACTCACGCTCGCCGATCACACATTTCAGAAGGACCGCATCTTCGCCCATCTGAATCTCACCGACAGTGAGCTGATGTTGTACGAGCGCCTGTGGGGATTGTTGGCGCCTCAAGTGCCGATACCCGACATGCTCGTGTACCTGCAGAGCAACACCGACGTGTTGATGCAGCGCGTCAAGCGGCGCAACCGTCCCTCCGAGAAGAAGATCTCCTACGACTATCTCGACGAGGTGAATCAGGCCTACGCGCACTACTTCTATCACTACAAGGACACACCGCTCCTGGTGATCAACACGAGCGAGATCGACTTCGTCAAGAATCTCGATGACCTCGACGATCTGATTCACCAGATCGATTCGATGGAGGCGGGAACGCAAGTCTACGGTCCCCGCCACAGCAGATAGCTGTCGTAGCGGCTACTGTCGTAGCGGCTACCGTCCTGCACGTTTCAGAGCTACAGAGGGGCTTTCCCGGGCGTTGAAAAATGATACGCTTCGCTCTGCTCTCTAAGGTCAG
>JAUWTE010000308.1 GCA_030609765.1 Acidobacteriota bacterium | reverse complement strand
GCGCTACGCGCTCAGTCCCTACGCCGGGCAGAGGATGGAGGCACCCTTCGAACGCGTCACCAACTCCGACCCGAGCTAGCAGACCCATCACACTTTCACCACGGACTGCTAGAGAACATCCAGAGGGTCGACTCCAACCTCGTCGGGGTCGGCGAGAGTGGCTATCTGTGTTTCCGGGCCACTCTGCGACAAATCCAGACGCTCCGGCGGATCGACCAAGCTGCCAGAGGCAGACTTCACTAGCAGGACATGGGGTTTTCGGGGATCGTCCAGGTTGGATGCGTACGCGATCGCCATGGCACCGTCCTCGAGTTGCACCATCGTGCCCGGCGGATAGTAGCCCATCATCTTGAAAAAACCCTCGAACAAGTCGGGATCGAACAAGCGGCCGACATCCTCCTCCATGATCTTCATGGATTTTTCGGGCGCCAGTCCCTCACGGTATGGGCGCTCGGATCGCAAAGCGTCATAGACATCGGCGATGCAGACGATCTCCGAGGCGAGGTGGGGGCTCCAGTCAGGGTCGGCGCGAAGGTCGTCGTGGTATGCCAGGTGATGCTCATAGGAGACGACTGGGGGTAGATCTCCGATCCCATCCGTGGCTGCGAGCATCCTGGCGCCATCTCTGCCATGACGGTTGACGATCACCCACTCCTCCTCGTCGAGTTTCCCGGGCTTGTTCAGAACCTCGAGGGGGATGAGCTCCTTGCCGACATCGTGAAGCAGCGCCGCCACGCCGATCTCGTGGAGATGGTCAGGGGGAAAACCGAGGCTCGTGGCGATAGCCACCGTAAGCATCGCGACGTTGACGGAGTGGGTGTATGAATAGTCGTCGTGGGTCTTGAGAGCCTGTACGGCGAGCAGTGGCTGCGTTTCCCTGACCGCCAGCTCGACAAGCTCCCGGGCAAACTCCTTCGCCTTGTCGACATTCGTGATTGTGCCATCGGCCCGCACCCGGCCACGGATCGACTGCACCAGTCGAAGGCCAGTGCTGTAGGCCTCCCAGGTGCGGAACAAACTCTCGGGATCTGTTGTGCCCGCCGTGCCCGCGG
This sequence comes from Acidobacteriota bacterium, assembly GCA_030609765.1. GTDB lineage: Bacteria > Acidobacteriota > UBA890 > UBA890 > UBA890 > CALAKE01. The sequence continues at coordinate 3,657 of JAUWTE010000308.1, read as the reverse complement.
TACCGACCTTGATCGTGCTGACGACTACGTGAGTGATGCCCTCCGAGGCAATCGCCTCGGTCAAGCCGCCCAGCGCCCAGAGCTGGTCGGGAGTCGCCATCAGCAAGTCGAGAAACTTGCGCGTCTCCCACTCGTCCAGTCCCGCGAAGAACTCGAGCTTCTGCACGCCGGCAGCGTGAAGGAGCTTCGCCATCTCCTCGAGCAGCTCACCATCCAGGGGAATTTGGATGCTGCCGAACAGGAATTCAGTCGGGGTGACGGCCATCCGGATTGCCCCCCTGAGCTCCAGCTGTTTCGAGAGCTGTTCGAAGAGGTCTTTGATCCCCTGCTCGACGTGGGGGTGGCGAGGTGGGTAGAGCTGCTGGAACTGAACCGCAGCCAAGAGCTTTGACGCGAAGGCATGAAACTCCCCACGAGTGCCCTGCGACCTGCTTTTCGATGCGTCCTGACCGCTCATTCCTGTCTCCGCAAGAAGCTCGTCCGTTTTTCATCTAGACCACGGAGTAGTGGCAACCTGGGCGGTGGGCCTGCATCCTCGCCCTCGAGCTTCGCGACTGCCCACGCTGCCGCCTTGCGGGAACCTTTGCGACGCTTCCTGAACAGCCATGGTTTCCTACCCAAGATTGCCTTGAGGGGAGCAATGGAACTCGGGTCTCCGAGCTGTCCCAAGGCGATGGCGGCTGTTCGAATCACGTCGGTGTTCTGCCCTCGCCAGTTCGACAGGCGCAGCAGATCCTCCAGCCTCGTCCTGCCCTTGCTCCTCTCGGGAGATCCGAGCAAATAGGTAGCGACTAGACGGACCTCGAGGTCGGAGTCGTAGGTCGCTGTGATGAACAGGTTCGCAACCCCCTCGTCCTGCATGTTCATGAGGGCCAGAAGTGTCTCGGATCGCACCCGTGGATCCTCGTGCGCGAGGGTTGCCTTCAAATGGGGAATGAAGCGTGGATCACCGACCTCCCCAATGATGAGCACGAGGTTGCGAACGAAGTACCATCGCTCATCAGCGAGATGCTCCATAACGTCCTCGAGGACATCTCCACCCATCTCGGCCAGCATCTGCACCAAGCGCTGCCTGACTCGTCGGTTTTCTTCTCTTGCCAGGATCTCGAACAGTCCGGAGACAATCCCTTTCCCGCCTAGCATCAACAGGCGTCGAATAGCCTCGGCATCCTCCTCGGCAAGGTCTAAGGAGTCACGCACGAGGTTGCGGACTATCTGCTGTTCGTAGAACTGAGTAAAGATCTCCTCGGCTTTCTCCCGTTGCTCCTCGCTCTTGCCGCCCTTCTCAGTGGAATGATCCTTGAAGATCTGCAGTACCCTCTCCGCCATGACGAACTGCTGCTGACTCAACAGTTCGGGGAGCACTCCGGCCAGGCTGTCGGACACCGTGCTGTAGCACTTGTCGTCGTCCTCCTCGTCCAGCATCGCCAGCAGCACCTGGCACTTCCGTATAAAAACCTCGAGGGCGCTCAACTGAGACATCCGAGGACTGATCCGCTCGAGGGGCCAAGCATCTGCCGGAACCGAATGGACACTCACATGCTCCAGGGTCGCGCGATAGACGTTCGAAAGGAACCGCCGTGGCGCGTCGCCCCGCAACGCATCCGTGAGCCTCGGCCACTCGTCGAGCCAGCCTCCGCTGCTGCCGAAGCTGGCTACCTCCTGGTCAAGAAACTCACGCACCTGATCGGCGAGCTCATCACGATCATCCCGGCCTCTCAAGAGACGGTCGAACAGACCATAGAGGCGCGGCGTTGCCCGATCGTTCGTCGTTAGGGTATGCAGAACCAGGCTCTGGACCTGTTCCGGTGCCAGTCCCCGGGAGATCCTGCCCGTGACGTCGATTTGTTCAGTGGGATGGGGATCGGAGGGCGCCTCCTCCAGGTCATCCGCTGCGAATCCATCAACTCCACCGCCACCTGCCACCGCTCCTTCGGCGTTCCCGTCAGCCCCCTCGGTTCTCCTGCCATCCCTCACCTTCGGGGGGCCAATGTTGACCTCTCGGGGCATCGGCTCGGCGAGGAGCTCGACGAGAGCCTCGGGCTCGATTTTGTCGAACAGATCGCGAACCGCCAAAACCAGAAAGTTGACGTGGTCGCCACCCAGAGACTCAGCGATCATCGCGACCTTCTCGCAGACATAGCGGAGGATGTCGGCCTGCGAGTATCCCGACAGAGCACCTGTCGTGCCTGCAGCTGAGAGGAGCCATTCGACAAACTGCTTCAACTTGTCGACATTGGCCGAGAGCTCGCCCCAGTCGATTTCCCCGGTGCCCTCGGACTCTTGATATACCTCCAGAAGAGACGCCCAAAGATCTTCTGGCTCCGCGGAGCCATCTGCGTCGAATACTCGCTCGATCTGCAACACATCAATCCGCAAGCCCTTCAGGCCCTCCTCCAAAAGCACTTGCTCGAGTCCGCCGCGATCATCCAGATTCTTACGATCGTCGGCAACCAACTCACAGAAGCGACGGAATGAACCGGCGTCGACCCAGGGGTCCACATGCAACCTGGCAATCCCCTGGTTATGGAGCCGTAAGGCGAATTGTTCGAGGAGCGGAGTGCCCTTCCCGACCTCGTCTTCTCCTACGCGCACGAAGTTGGGGGCCACATCGATGACGATGGGCTTCCCTTCGCTCAATGGGACCAGCAACTCGAGAGAGCGCCTGACGGCATCCTCGACGACGGGAGAGGTCGGAGGATACAGCTGTACTGCCTTCAGACTCGAAGCGAGTTCCAGAAGTGCGCGTTCTAGGCTTTCTTTGCGGTCCTGAGGAGCCACCGCTCCGCTCCGCGTTCCGAGGACGACCGGTGGAACAAATGACGAGCAGGTCACGGCGGACGAAGCGTCCTGGCACAAGCCGCGCCTCAACTCAGAATCTTATCAAGGATTGGTGCCGGGGAGAGATATCTATCGCTCCACGCTCACCTGGTTCGTCCCCGCACCGCCGGTCAGCGGCGACCAGTGTGAGGAGCGGATCCGCCACCGTCCCTCTTCCTTCACGAACACCTGCGTGACCCGGGTCAGTTAGCGACCCACGAGGGCTCCGCCTCTGGGATGTAGCGATCCTTCCGCGTAAAAGAGCGCCACCGCCGCCTGATCGGGAACCAGCTCCAGAACCGTAATGTGCTTGGGATGCAGGTTGAAGAGCTCGAATTCCTCAGCTAGCCCCTCGGGAGGGACTTCCATCACTAACCCACCGCTCGACCAGAACTCCAGGGACCCGAGCCCCGAATAGCTCTCGGGACGGCTTTTCGAGTTCCTACGCATGTAGCGAAAGTACTCGATGACCGCCTGCTCGACCTCGAGGCCGGTCGGCGATTTGGCCGTCTGCGACGCAGCCTGTACCGCGGCGCGGCCTGCGTCGGAGGTCTCTGAAGCTGCTGCGGTGGCCGTGCTTGTTGAAAGGGTGCCCGCAATGATGATCCCGAGCACAACCACGATCATCGCGGTCGCCCGCGGTGTTCTCATGAACATCTCGCTCTCCTTCGGCAGTTCATCTACGTGAGCCCGCCCGGGAATCTACTGCAGCGGCAATCAGGGAACAACGGTCGGCTGCGCCGATCTGTGACCCTTGTGGTGCGGGCGGCATCTTTGACAATGAGAGTGCTAGCTTTCCGAGGCGGGCGGGCGTACCCTTTCCGCTTATTTGCTAAT
>JAUWTE010000471.1 GCA_030609765.1 Acidobacteriota bacterium | reverse complement strand
TGGAACGCATGTAATCGCCTACTTCGGCTCGCGAGGACTGTACTGCTACGACATGGAGGGGAACCTCGTCTGGGAACATGATTTGGGCGACATGCAAACTCGTGGCTCCTTCGGTGAGGGAAGCACCCCGGCGCTCTACGGAAACACGGTCGTCGTGACCTGGGACCACGAGGGCCAATCGTTCATCGTTGCCTTCGACAAGGGGTCGGGCGAGGAGCTCTGGAGGGATGACCGGGATGAGCCTACCTCTTGGGCAACACCCTTGGTCGTCGAGCATGCTGGCCGCCCGCAGGTGGTGACAGCCGCCACGAATCGGGTGCGCTCCTACGACCTGAACACCGGAGATATCATCTGGGAGGGTGATGGATTGACGCCGAATGCGATTCCTTCTCCCGTGACTGCCAATGGTGTCGTCTATCTGATGAGCGGATACCGCGGCAACGCGTTGCAGGCGATCTCCCTGGAACATGCGCGCGGAGACATCGGAGGAACAGGCGCTCTGTTGTGGGAGCACGGTCGCGACACGCCCTACGTCCCCTCGCCGCTACTGTACGGTGACACGCTTTACTTCTTGAAAAGCAACAACGGCATTCTCTCCGCCTTCGACGTCACCACCGGTAGGCCGCACTTCGGACCTGTGCGCCTCGAGGGAATCTCGGAGGTCTACGCGTCTCCGGTGGGCGTGGCGGGACATGTCTATATCCTCGGCCGCGACGGCAACGCTCTGGTGCTCGCCGCGGGCCCCGAGCTTCGCGTTCTGGCCCAGAACTCACTCGATGACGGCTTCGATGCCTCTCCGGCGATTGCCGGCGACGAGATCTACCTGCGTGGTTACCGCTACCTGTATCGGATCTCCGAGGACTAGCAGACCCATCACACTTTCACCACGGCCTGCTAGGCTGGATTTCTCAACGGGTCGCGGTTGCGCGAAACCGGGCTCTTGCGGTCTCGACGTGGGCCGAGGGTTGACTTTGATCCCTCCTCGACGTGAACTAGCGAGGTCTTTTCAGGTTTGCCCGGGCGCCACTTGCTCCGACGAGGTGGGAGAAGGGTCCCGAACCGGTGGCTGACGAGCTGCATCCGGCTCGAATCAAGGAGGCTTCTTTGTCCAAGAAGAGAGGCTTGAGCGAGAGCGCCTACCGACCTCTGGAAAAGGGCGAAACCTACCAGCCCTATGTTCCGGCGAGTGAAAGCATGACCGAGTTCACGATCCGGACAATGATCGCCGGAGCCCTTTTCGGCGTCCTCTTTGGTGCCGCTAACGCCTACTTGGGGCTGAGATCGGGGCTGACGATTTCGACCTCGATCCCGGTTGCCGTGCTGACGGTCGCTTTCTTCAAGGCACTCAGTGCCGCTGGCGCCAACACCAGCATTCTCGAAGCGAATATCTCGCAGACGATTGGATCGGCCTCCAGCTCGGTAGCCAGCGGTGTGATCTTCACCCTGCCGGCCCTGTTCCTGTGGGGACTCGCCCCCGGCCTCGCGCAGATGACCTTGCTGGCGATGTGCGGCGGCTTGCTCGGCGTGCTCTTCATGATTCCACTCAGGCGATTGCTGATCGTCGGCGAGCACGGCAATTTGCCGTATCCGGAGGGCACCGCCTGTGCCGAGGTGCTGGTGGCCAGCGATGTCGGCGGCAGCCGCGCCAAGCCGGTGTTCGTGGGGCTGCTGGTCGGAGCCGTGTTGAAGTGGCTCACCAGCCTGGCGCACGTGATTCCCGAGGGCGTCCATGTCCGTATTCCATTCATCAGAAGGGCCGAGGTCGGCAGCGAAGTTTCGGGCGCGCTGTTCGGGGTTGGCTACATCCTGGGGCCGAAGATCTCCACCGTCATGGTGGGTGGTGGAATTCTTTCCTCGCTGGTGATCATCCCGGCCATAGCTTATTGGGGCGAGAGCCGGGCCGTGCCGCTCTATCCGGAGACCGTTATGACCATCTCCGAAATGACGGCCAGCCAGATCTGGACGCGATACGTTCGGTATATCGGTGCCGGGGCCGTTGCGGCGGGTGGGCTGCTCACGTTGATCAAGAGCATCCCGATGATGCTCGAGAGCCTGCGGGAAGGGACACGTGAGATCCGGCAGCGCTTCGATGACCTCTCCCAGGGGCAGGGGCCTGCCACTGGGGAAGCCGCTGCCGGGGAGCTCCGCACCGATCGGGACCTACCCCTGAAGGTGATGGGCATCGGCGCTCTGATCGTCTTCCTGGTGCTTGCCCTCGTCCCGATGGTGTTCGGGCCGCTGTCGTCGTTTACCGTCCGCATCATTGCGGCCTTCCTGGTGGTGATCTTCGCCTTCTTCTTCGTCACCGTCTCGTCACGAATCGTCGGTCTCGTCGGCGTAACATCCAATCCGACGAGCGGCATGACAATTGCTGCTCTGCTGGGGACCTCGTCGGTTTTCTACCTGATGGGATGGACTGACGATATGGGCAAGGCGGCGGCGATCACGGTGGGCTGTGTGGTCGCCATCGCCGCGTCAATCGCGGGTGATACTTCCCAGGATCTCAAGACCGGCTTCCTCCTCGGTGCCACTCCCAAGAAGCAACAGATCGGTGAGATCCTGGGCGTGCTCACCTGTGCGGTCTTCGTGTGCCTGACCATCATTTTGCTGAATGACGCCGCTGGATTCGGCACGGAGGCGCTGCCGGCGCCGCAAGCGACGCTGATGAAGCTGGTCATCGAAGGCGTGCTGGAGGCTTCCTTGCCGTGGGTGCTGGTCGGTATCGGGGTGGGCTTGGCCTTGATTGCCGAGGCCTTCAAGATTCCTAGCCTGCCTTTCGCGGTCGGCGTCTATTTGCCGGTCGCAACCATGGTGCCGGTGTTTCTCGGAGGCATGCTGCGCATGTGGGCAGAGCGCACGAGCAGCTCTGAAGACGAGAAGAACGACCGCCGCGAGAGGGGCGTGCTGCTCGGTTCCGGGCTGGTCGGTGGCACGGGCCTGTTCGGCGTGGTGATCGCAGCCGTGGCCTTCTGGAAGGGCGGCGCGCCGGAAGGCTGGGGCACTGCCTGGGCCGGGCCGTTCGAGCCGATTCTGGGCATGGTGGCTCTGGCCTTGATGATCTTCTGGTTCGCACGGAGCGTGCGTTCAGGCAACTAGCCGGCCTACCTTTGCGGCAGGATGCCGATGCGCACCTGCGACGGCCGCCGCGCCGAGCGATAGACGCGCTGCGTCGCCTTGATGAAGTCCTCTTCCTGCGCCAGGAAGATATTGTCGACGTACGTCTGTGGGTTGCGATCGACGAGGGGGAACCAGGTGCTCTGAATGTGAATCATGATGCGATGCCCCCGCTTGAACGTATGCAGGACATCCTGGAGGGGCAGTACGACCTGGGTCGGCCGG
>JAUWTE010000294.1 GCA_030609765.1 Acidobacteriota bacterium | reverse complement strand
CCCATGACGACGTCCATGAACAAAGGGCCCAGGTAGGAGAAGAACCACACCGCTGAGGCTGCACACATGGCAGTCTTGGGCCCGGCTCCGTAGCGGGGACGAATGGCGGCGTAGAGCCAGATGCCGAGGATCGCCCAGATGAAGCCGTACACCGTGAACATGGCGATCGCACTGCCGCCAGGCATCGACAGGCCGAGCGCATCCAACATGGCCTCATACTGACTCGCGAAGACCATGCCACCGATGAACTCGCCGATGTTGACGATCAGGCCGGCGACGATTCCCCCCAGGAATACGCGGCCAAAGTTGATCTTGCCCATTGAGAACCTCCCTGCTCTGCCGCACGGCGAAGTGCTCGCCCAGCACCTCGACCCTGCGCCGGATGGACGAATGGGGACCCGGGTTTTCGGGATTGGCGCAAGAATGCACTTCACACGCTATGTAGACAACCCCATGGCGAGGAACCTGCTGGCGGGCCGAGGGATGCATGACCTCGCGTCGAGACCAGAGATCCAGCCAATCCGGTGGCCTGCCGCGGTTCCTTGCAGCGGGGCTGCTCGAAGAAAAAACCCAAATGGCGCAACCATTTGTAGGCCTCGCGCGTCATACGGGGTAAGGAACGACGAAAGCAGAGTCCTTTCCAAGCCACTTCGAGAGCAGGAATTCCCGAAATGCGAGCCAGCACACCCAAGAAGGTAATGAGAGCAGGATTCCTCCTGTTCCCAGCCGTCATCTTGGCAGCCGCCCCGGCAGTGGCCTCTTCGCCGCGCTGTGATGAGCCACCCACGCCGGCATGTGCGCGTGTGCAGGTGACTTGGGTCGGGCAGCCGTTGGCCGAACTGGAACGGATCGAGGTGAAGTGGGCCGATCAGGAGCGGGTCAAGCTGGAACAGGTCAGGCTGGAGTGGGCCGTTCGGGAGCGGGCCAAGCTGGAACAGATCAAGCTGGAGTGGGCCGAGTTGGAATGGGCCGAATTGGAGCGGCTCGAGCTCGAGTTGCCCGAGTTGCCCGATTTGAAGGATATCGAGATGGAGCGATGGGTTGTCCTCGAGGCCCATGTCGCACCGATTCTCGAAGCATCGTCGCGCCACCTGGCGTCGCTTCGCCGAGCTCCGGAGATCGAAAAGGCCAGAGAAGCCAGCCGACACGTGGCATGGAAGGTCGGAGAACGGCTCGCGAGAATGAAATCCGATGCAACGCACCCGCTGAATCCAGCTATCCAGGCTCTCATCTCGATCGCCAAGGTGCCGGCACGCGGAATCGCTCCGTTGCGACAGGTCTTCGCTGCCGTCGCCAAAGCCGCATCGCACGTCCTCCTGGCGCTACTCGCCTAACCGCTCGAGTACGCGGTTTCCGCCGTCAGGCCACCCGGAATCTCACCCGTCATCCTCGCCGGTACCACCTTGTTTCCGAGATCCGTATTCAGTGCCGTGTGGGTAATGACCCGCAAGTAGTTGCCGGTCAGGCCCGACCAGGCCACGGAGCCTTCTCGCACTTCGGATGTCTCCCACAGAACGGCCATCTCGCGGCCCAGAAATCGGCGCTGGTAGGTCCGCTGTGTCTCAGCACCCAGAACGTGAATTTGTTGGCTGCGGAGCTGCGCCACCTGCACCGGCACATGATCGGGCATCGACGCCGCGACCGTGCCTTCTCGGGGCGAGTAACGAAATACGTGTAGTTTGGCGAACTCCATCTGCTCGACGAACTGTGTCGACTCGGCAAACTCTTCTTCCGTCTCTCCCGGGAAACCGACCATGACATCCGTGGTGACCGCCAGGTCACGGATCCCCGCACGAGCCCCGTCAACCAGGGCAGCGAACTCCTGTTGCGTCGTTCGCCTCGCCATCCTTCGCAGCGTTGCATCGCAGCCGCTCTGCAGCGGAAGGTGCAAGTGAGGGAGTAGTCGAGGATCTTCCCAGAGCTCGAAGAAACCAGCATTCAGATCCCAGGGTTCGAGCGACGACAGCCGCAGCCGCGGCACCGCTGTCTCAGCAAGAATGCTCCGTATGAGACCCTCCAGTCCTCCTTCCGAGGGCCGCTCGTGCCCGTAGGCGCCAAGATGCACGCCGCTCAGAACGGCCTCCTGGTAGCCGGCGTCGACCAACTCACGAACCTGGGCAACGACCGCCGAAAGAGGGCGACTGCGTGCCTCGCCGCGAGCAACCGTGACAACGCAAAAGGTGCAGCGGTTATCGCAGCCATCTTGCACCTTGACGAATGCGCGCGTCCGATGGTTCGAAGTCGCCGGGACCTCGGCCTCCGCATCGCCGGGAGCAACGAGAGCACCCGGAGTCGCAGGAACATCAGCCGGCGGGAATGGCGTAGCGTCGATCGCCGGGATAGGGTCCGAATCGTGCAGGAATCCCGCTTGCTCGAGAACGAGGGGCAGCTCGTCCTTGGCCCTGTTGCCGACCACGAGATCAACGCCAAGGGCTTCGACTTCATCCGGCGACAGCTCCGCGTAGCATCCGGTTACAACTACCGTGGAGTCCGGGTTGGCTCGACGCAGATGACGGATCAGCTTGCGCGACTTGCGAGCGGCGAGGTGCGTCACGGCACAGGTGTTGAAGACGAAAAGGTCCGCAGCCTCACCGGGGCCGACGATGCGGTGTCCCCGACGTGCGAGCTGTCGCGCCAGATCTTGCGCCTCACCGATGTTCAGGCGGCAACCGATGGAGTCGAGCCGAATTCTCATGCGTTGAGATGGGTATGCTGGCTTCGTCCGGCACCGGGCACCCGACAGCACCCAGCATCAGATCATTCTTCTGGAGCTTGCACGCTCACTAGTATTGCATCGCCGACCTGGGCCCGTTCAACCGTGCGCTGGCCACGCACCACCCTGCCGAAGACAGGATAGATCCCCTCCAGGTGTGGTTGTGGGCCGTGCGCAATGAAGAACTGGCTCGCGCCCGTGTCTCTACCTGAAAGCGCAAGGCCGACCGTTCCCGAACTGTAGTGACTCGGAGTCTCCTCGTTGCGCAACGTGATCGGCGCCCCACCATATCCGGTGGAGGTAGGGTCACCCACCTGAGCGACGAATCCCGGAATCACTCTGTGGAAAGCGACTCCATCGAAGAAACCCTCGCGGGTCAGTTCCAAATAGGCGAGCGTGGTGAGGGGCGCCAGCGCCGGCTGCAGCTCAATCTCGAAATCCCCTCGACGCATCTGGACGATCAGCCGTGGTCGCTGCGCCTGCAAACGAAGCAACTCCTCAGCCAGGGTCCGATACTCCATGTCGCTCCGGCCGGTCGCCTGTGGTCCTCTCACCTCCTCTGCCAACGTGGCCGGCAGGGGCCGCCGCCGTTCGCCGGTACCCACATGGCCTTCCCTACGTCGGAAGGTCCACAGACGTACGACTCGGCTTTCTGAGCCATAGAAGATGGAGGCCCGACGTTCGAACATCTCGGCGTTCACATCTTGGATCGCCCCGAGTACCTGAAGGTAGGACCCCACGAACCGGGAGCCCTCCAGGTCGAGATGAGCCTGCCATAGGATCTCGTCCCAGCCCCCTTCGACGTCCTGACCAGGCACGGGCTGTCCGGCTGCTACCAGCGACGGCACCACCTCTGCCGCAACTCCCTGAAGAAGAGGATCGGAGGAAGAGAGCATCTCCAGGGCACGACTCGCCACCCACTGTGGATCCAACCGACGCCAGTGCTGCAGAACTTCGACCTGCGCCGGCAGGGACCCCTCGGTCCCGAGCATCTCGAGCCACTCCCTGGTTTCGTCCTCATCGGCGGCAGCCAGTGCGCGCACGAGAGCAACCGCCTCCACAGGCTGCAAGTCCTGCATGACCATCTCGGTCCCGTCACCAGGGCCTTCCACGACCCGGGAAACACCCCGATAGACCTCGCGCATGGTGGAGAGAGCCCCCCTCACGGAGTCTGCGCCAGCGCTCGCATAGGCCTCCAGGCAAGCAGCGCGCACCACAGCCTCGGGGTCGCGCAACCCCTGCTCCAAAACATCCTCGGCAACTGGCCAGTCGGAGGCGACATGGCTCAGCGCGGCCAAAGCCATACGACGCAGGTGAACATTGTGTTCCATGGAGGCGCGGATGACGGCGTATACCGCGGAATCGTCGGGCTTCCAGTCCTGCCCCCAGGCAACCTGCAACCACGCGAGCGCCTCAGCCGCTACGCGCCAATCGTCGTCGCGCAGCATTCTGATGGCCTGAGCATCTGCAACGCTGCCCGGCGCTTCTCTCAGGCCACGCAGGGCCATGGCCCGCACGAGCGAGCTCGAGTCGTCAAGAAGCGGCACCAGAGCTGGGCGCGCGTTGAGATCGCCCAGTCGGCGCAGTGCGTGTGCCGCTGCGAGCCGCACTTCGGGATCGGGGGAGTTCAACAGCTCGCGCGGCGGCTCCGAGGAGGCGCCCGGTAGGCGCCACCAGGCCGAAAGCGCCGCCGCGAGCAGCGGCGAAGGAACGGCATCGGCGCGACCCAGCAAATCACTCAGCTCGGCAACGGCCGACACATCCGCCAGCATCCCGAGGGACCAGATCGCCTGTTCGACAACCTCGGGGCTCGGATCGTCCAGCAACCCCACCAACACCCGCGTCGCTTCGCTTCGCAGGACCGCAGCCTCTTCCTCGAGAACGATGTCCAGCTCGATCAAGCCGACACCGAAGGCCGCCAGCGCACGCACGCGTGCATCCGAATCCAAACACATCTCCATGAGGCGCCCCAGGCCCGCCGGGATTCCGATACGGCCTATCGCCAGCGCGGAGCGGGCCCTCACCGTGGGATCCTCAGATCCGCTCAGGCGAAGCAGGTCCGCGGTCAGTTCTCGCCGATCCTCGGCCCCCAGCAACGCAGCTGCCGCATCCAAATCGTCGGGAAGGCCCAGTGGCAGATCGATCGGAGCGCTG
>JAUWTE010000446.1 GCA_030609765.1 Acidobacteriota bacterium | reverse complement strand
GGGTATGCCCGTTCAAGACCAAATCAACTCCCGCCTCGTTGAGCAGCTCATTCCACATCTCGCGCACGTGCAGGGTTCCATGCGCATCGCGCGTGCCGAAGGGAGGGATCTGGAAGTTGGCGATCCTGAAGGCGGCTCCCTGGAATGCCTCGGTTTGCATCTCCGCCGCGAGCCACTCGGCCTGCTCGCGCCGGAAGGCATCGAAATCCACCAACCCGGCGTAGACCGGGGCCGAGTCCTCTTTGTCCTCACCCGTATCGAGGACGATGAAGTGCACCGGGCCATGGTCGAAAGAAAAGTAGTAGTTGCCAGTGGTCGTGGGGAAGTAGGCAGCCAGCTCCCGCGCGAAGCTCCCGCGCGTTTCATGATTACCTCGTACGAACATCAGCGGGACCCGGCTGGCGAAGTGCGCCACGGACGTGTCGAGAAAGCCCCCGAAGATCTCCGCCTCGTCCTCGAAGTAGTCGACCGAATCACCTGTGTAAAAAACGAGGTCGACCCCTTCCCAGGAGATTGCCTCGAGCTTGGCGTCGAGTCGCTCGGCGTCACCGTGGATGTCGGTGAGCGCTACGAATGAGAACGCTTCAAGGCTTGGATCCAGCGTCGAAAAGCTGAGGACGTCGCCGGCGATCGTGCTGCCGAAGGTCACCTCATAGGGTCTGAACTCGAGGATTTCCTTGGAGAAGACGCGGTAGCGATACTCGCCTCCCGGCTCGAGCCCGCTGATCGAGATCTTGTGGAAGCTGGTATTCGCGTCGATGAGGCCCTGCCGGCTGTTGCGGGCTGTCTTCACGACGCTGCCGTAAGTCGGGAAGCTGCTGAGGTTGTCGGCCTTGCCGTACTCGACCCAAGAGACGGACTTCTGGTTGGTGAACCAGATGATGGTTACCGATGTTTCTGTGAGTTGCTGCAGATAGGGGCCGTGGCTGATGGCGAGCCCCTCTTCCGTGGCATGCGCATGATCCACAGCGACACCATGCTCTGCGGCGGTCGCCTGCTGGTCCGTGCCCGCGCTGGTCCAGCCGATGGTCACGACCAGGAGAAGAGCCGCAACGATTCCGTGCTGAATCCGCCTCGTGCTCACGATGGTCCTCTTCTTTCCATGCTTACCCGGCCTGCAAGATGGCAGCCGGCCGACTATGCCGACTGGGCCGTCGATGGCAAATCCCGGGGTGGCGCTTCGCCGAAGTACTTAGTCTGAAAGTAGAGTGCCACGTTCACGAGCCCGATCAACACGGGCACCTCGACGAGGGGCCCGATGACGGCCGCGAAGGCAACGCCCGAGTCGATTCCGAATACCGCCACTGCCACAGCGATCGCGAGCTCGAAGTTGTTGCTGGCCGCCGTGAACGAAAGCGTTGCCGTCTTCGAGTAGTCGGCGCCGATCTTTCTGCCCATGTAGAAGCTGACCAGGAACATGACCACGAAGTAGATCAACAGCGGCACCGCAATGCGCAAAACCTCGGTTGGAATGCGCACGATGCGGTCGCCTTTGAGGCTGAACATCACCAGGATCGTGAACAGCAGGGCGATCAAGGTGATCGGGCTGATCCTCGGAATGAAGACGTTCTCGTACCAATCGCGTCCCTTCGCTCGCAGCAGCACGAAGCGCGTGATCATGCCTGCCAGGAAGGGAATGCCCAGGTAGATGAACACACTCTTGGCGATCTGCCCGATACTCACCTGCACGACGCTACCCTGCAGCCCGAACAGCGGCGGCAGCAGCGTGATGAAGAAGTAGGCGTAAACGCTGTAAAAGAGCACCTGGAAGATACTGTTGAAGGCCACCAGGCCGGCTGCGTATTCGGTATCACCGCCGGCCAGCTCGTTCCATACGATGACCATGGCGATGCAGCGGGCCAGGCCGATCAGGATGAGCCCGGTCATGTACTCGGGGTAGTCGCGCAGGAAGATGATCGCCAGGACGAACATCAGGACGGGGCCGATGAGCCAGTTCTGCACCAGCGACAAGCCCAGGATGCGCCAGTCGCGGAACACGTCGCCGAGATCCTCATAGCGGACCTTGGCTAGCGGCGGGTACATCATCAGGATGAGACCGATGGCGATGGGGATGTTGGTCGTGCCCACCTGGAAGCTGTCGAGAAGCCCTTCCAGTCCCTGAATCAGGTACCCGGCGCCGACGCCGATGGCCATGGCCATGAAGATCCACAGTGTCAGGTAGCGGTCGAGGGTCGACAGCCTGCCCGCCACGCGCTCTCCGCCCGATCGCCTCATGAGCCAATCTCCTCATTTGCCGCGGCGCTGCAGCCGCGGTCGCAGAATTCAGACCGTCGTCAGGTTCGGTAGCAGGCGCACAGCTCCTCGAGGTTCTTCTCGAGAACGATGTTGAGCAGGTCCACGTCAGCCAGGATTCGCGGATCGGCGGCGAGGCTTTCGAGCGACCAGCCCAGCGCCGCCGCGACCTCAGGTGAGGCGTCGTCGCCGGCGAGCCGGTAGTAGCGCCAACGACCTTCCTTGCGCCACTCCACGAGACCAGCCTCGCTCAGCACCGCGAGGTGCTTCGACACCGTGGACGGCGCGAGGCCCAGAACATCGATGATCTGGCAGAGGCAGAGCTCCCCATTCCTCAGCATCATCAGTGCGCGGACCCGGGTGCTGCTGCTCAGAGCCTTGGTGACGGCCAACAGTTCACGCATGTCACTCCTATACTTCGCCATGTAACGAAGTGACGGTATCGCGAAGATACCTGGCTGACAACCTAGTAGGGCCTCGAGCGGACGGCCACCTGGATGTGCGGTTGCACCTAACGACCCGACGGTCCCTGCGTCATCTGTCCGTTGGTCAACACCAGGTCGCAGTCGTAGGCGCCGGTGGTCCATGGCGAGGGAGGAGCTGGGCCCGGCCGCCCATCGGCGCCGAGCGAGGTGAGGGTGTAGCCGTCCTGTCCGGTCTCGTAGGTCCAGGCATTTCCCCATGCATCGGCCGGGGGGACCACTGCCAGATAGCCGCCGCGCTCGAGCTCGACAAACTCCTCGGGATAGGCTCCCTTATCGACCTGCATGAGGGAAAGCGTCCTACCTATGGCCTGCATGTCGACTATCGTCCGCGCCTGTCGCGAATGGTCCAGCGGTGCGGCGGCCCCCAGCTCTCCCCCTCCGGACAGCTCTCTGTTTTGCTGCAAGCGGCTCACGACGAGCCAGGTCGCCAGGCCCACAATGAGGAGGCCAATGACCAGGACGATTAATGAACTACCGCGCTCGTGGTGATGATGTCGCATGTCCTGCATCCTAACCCGGATTTTTCAACGGTTGGCTACTACGCGAGCGCGGTCTCGTACGCCCGAATCTTCCAGCGTCACCTGTGCGGGTACCTGCGATTGTTCTTGCAGCGGGCATCCCCAGAGTCCGACAATAAGATATTGAGCGAAGACCCCCGTAACTCCTGAGTCAAAAGTAATGGTCCAACGTCCCGGTGTGCGAGCCCAACTGTGCAAAGCTCCTGCTTTCAGGGCAGGTGGCAAGCTCCCGCCGCTATTCCTGGCGGCGGGGCTGTGCCTGTTGCTG
>JAUWTE010000528.1 GCA_030609765.1 Acidobacteriota bacterium | reverse complement strand
TCCGTGATGACCGGGTGTACCCCCCAGTCGACCAGTGCCATGCCGGCCGCCTCCTCCCGCTTGTCGTCGAGGGTCTTGGCGAGCGTTCCCCCCGGCACCTGGTTGGAGAAGTCCACGATGCTGGTGACCCCACCGAAGGCAGCTGCCAGGGTGCCGGTGTAGTAGTCATGCACGCTCACCGTGCCCATGAACAGATCGTTGAAATGCACGTGGGTGTCGACCGCGCCAGGCAGCACCAGCAAGCCTTCGGCATCAATCACCGTGGCGGCGGCATCGATGACCTGAGTGGCGCCGGTGCCTACCTTGCTCGCGAGGTCGCCAATCGCGACGATCTGCTCCCCTTCGATGAGAACGTCCTGCCGCGACACCTGGTCGCCGATGACCGTGGTCCCGCCCTTGATGAGGATGGAACCGTCACTCATTGGGCATCGCCCTCGAGGATCTCAGGCTTGTTGCCCGTCAGCTCCCAGGTGATCAGCGACATGGGAATCAGCCCGGTGGCGTGAAGCTCGTCCATGAAGCCTTCGAGGGTGAACTCGTCGCCGAGCTGCAGGGCCCGCTCGGCCATGAGTTGCTCGATCATCTGCTTGCCGACGAGGTAGCTCGTAGCGTACCCGGGCTGGGTCAGGTAGAAATGTTGCTCACTCCACACCGTGCTGGTATCCGCGGGCATATAGCCGCGTGGCGTCCACTCAGCGGCGAAGTCCACCGCCTCCTGAATCGTCCACTCGTTACCGTGCATCATCAGGCCACCGATGGCACGCGCCGCCCGCTGCGCCACGAGGATCCAGATGAGCTCGCGCGACTGCGGGCTGTCGTCGAAGAGCCCGGCGTGCATCATCCACTCTTCCAGTCCCGTCGCCATTCCCTCGGCGCGGCTGTCCCAGATGTTGTACAGGAGCGGCACACGGCGGATCTCGCTGGCGTGCGGCTCGTTTTCCATCATCGCCAGGTCGAACCAGTGGTGGCCGTGGGTCCGCATGGTCAACGGGTCCCGGTAGCTCACCTCGGAGAAGAAGCCGCGCAGCCCTTCCGCGGGGCTGAAGCGCCCGATGCGCTCGCGCAAGGCGAAATCGTCGTACTCGCGCACCGAGTAGACGTCCTCACCCTCGAGGAACTCCATGTACTCCGTAACCGCCTCGTTGAAAAGGCGATCGTAATCCTCGGCGCTGGCGATGCGCTCCTGCTCCGGGAGCTCACGATTGCGGTGTTCCTCGAGCTTGAGCAAGGCGATGGAGCGGGCCAGCTCGCGCCGCATCATGGTGAGCTGCTCGTTCCATGTGTACGGAACGAGGTGGACGTTGCGCATGTACCAGTCGTAGTTGTCGGCGCCGACCCCGGAAGGACCGGTTTTCGAAGGCAGCTCTGCCTCCAGCCACGCGGCGAACTCGTCGCTGGCCGTGATCGCTTCCTGAATAGCCGCGTCCAGGTCGGCGCTGGTGCCGGCCACACGTTCGGCCAACCTGCCGAGCGCCGCGCTCTGGCCTTCGAATGCCCCGATGCCCATTCTCCAGAGATCCGCGGCGTCCTCGACCAGGTTGCCCTGGGCTTGCTCGAGCACTGACGGAATGGTGCCGATTCGGGTGGCGAGCTCGGCGGCGCTCTCGGGGCTGAGCGGGTAGTCGTAGGTCCAGGTGTCGATCCAGCCGTGGATCACCGGGCCCTCGTGCGCCGGCACGTCACTTTCCGCCGAAAAGATGCTTACGTAGAAAGCCGGGTTGCGGGCCCACGGTTGGCTCACCCGGTGGTAGAAGTCGAGGCCGTTCATCTCGGTACTCACCACGTAATGGTCGACCTGTTGGGCGATCGGCCAGCCACTCGTGTCGATCGCCGCCAGCCTGGCCTGATAGTCGGCCAGCTCGCGCTGCTGAGCAGCCATGGCCGGTGCCGTGTAGTCGTACACGCCCTCCACCAGCTCCGGCTTCTCGAAGTCTCGCCAATCCTTGAACAGGGTCACGAGGTCCTCGTAGCTGGTGCTGGTTGGCGCCGTGCCGGCGCCGCCTCCGGAAGTGCCTCCGGGGGCGCAAGCCGCAAGCGGGAGGAGGGCCACAGCGGCGACGAGTGCCGCGGGCAGGAGGGCGGACGTTCGGAAGGCGAGGGTGCGAAGCATCGGTCGAACCTCCAGGAAGCAGAGAGCGGAACAGGCTACTCAGAAACCGACAGAAACCGATCGGTCCAATCCTCAGTCCTTCCGCGGTCGCATGTCAAATGATAGGCAGCGCTCCCTTCCATGGCTTCATCCCGAAGAGAGGATTGAGGAATCGCAATAGCCCGGAATATCGCTGCAGGTCGGTGCCGGTCCATCCAGGATGGCAGGTCACAGCCTGTGTGGCGGCGCCGGCCCTCTCCAGACGCCGCTGCAGTTCCAGGGTGAACAGCAAGTTGGCCAGCTTACTCTGCGCGTAGGAAGCCCATTTCTTGTACGGGCGCGTCTCCCAATTCGGGTCATCCAGGTCAATTGAGCCATACGCGTGCGCCGTGCTCGACACAGTCACGATCCGCGAGCTTTCGGTCGAGAGCAGCAAATCCAGCAGCAGGCCGGTCAGTGCGTAATGGCCGAGATGATTGATGCCGAACTGCAACTCGAACCCATCGGCGGTCTTCGATTC
>JAUWTE010000006.1 GCA_030609765.1 Acidobacteriota bacterium | reverse complement strand
CCACAGATCGCATAGGCCTGATATCGACGTGGCGGAGGGCTCGGGACGCCAACAGTTTTCTCGATCCGCCCAGTAGGCGGCACATTAGCATCGCACCCCTGGCCGTGCAATGCGCAGCCGAGCCAGGAGCGTGCCGTTCATCCGGCGTTCCATTATCCAGCGAGCCCGGGGCGCAGCGCGCCGACCAGATACGACGATCCCGCCACACAGACAAGGTCGCCCGGCGCGGCGCCATCGAGGGCCTGCTCGAGCGCTGACCATGGATCGGGGACGCTCATATGCGACGGTGGAAGCCCCGCGGTCTTCAGGAGGCTTGCCGCCGGCAGTGCGCGCTCGGAGGGCGGCTCAGTGGCGATCAGTGTGTCCGCCAATGGGTACAGTGAGCGCGTCATCTCTCCTGCATCCTTGTCCGACAGTACGCCGAATACGAGATGCAACCTGTCGTAGCTGCCACGGCGCTCGAGCTCCTCGAGGTAGGAGGCGAGCGCCGTGGCGGCCGCGGAGTTGTGGGCGGCGTCCAGGAGGACGGGCGGCCCCTCGCCCAGCCATTCACATCGGCCGGGCCAGCGGACGGTGCGCAGGCCCGCCCAGATCGCATCGGAGGAGATGCTCAATCGGTGACGATCGAGCGCCTCGGCCGCGAGCAGAGCACAGCGAGCATTCTCGACCTGATGCGCCCCAGCCAGGGCGAGATCGAGGCCTACGTAGGTGCGAACCCGCCCGACGCAGTCGATCGAATAATGCAGGCGCTCATCCCCCGGGCGATCAACCAGTGGATACCGCTCGGACTCCCAGAGCGTGGCCCCCATTTCGCCACAGTGGCTGCGCAATACCTCGAGTGCCGCGGGGTCCTGAGGCGCGCTAACCGCTAGGCCGGCGCGCGGCACCACGGCCGCTTTCTCGGCCGCGATGGAGGAGAGGTCATCACCGAGATACTCGCGATGATCGAGGGCGATTGACGTAATCACCACAACTCTGGGGCTGGTGACGTTGGTAGCGTCCCATCGTCCTCCAAGCCCGACCTCCAGGATCGCGAGGTCGACCCGGACCTCGGCGAAATAGCGGAAGGCGGCAGCGGTGAGGATTTCGAAGAAGGACGGAAACTCGTCAACGCGTCCTTCGGCAAGGAGCCGGTCGGCGGCCGCGAAGACGACCTCGAGATGCCTGTCCAGTCCCATAGGCGAGATCGGGTTGCCGTCGACCTGGAAGCGCTCCTCGAGGAATGACAAGTGCGGTGACGTATAGAGTCCCACTCGGTGCCCAGCAGCACGGCCGATGGCGGCGAGCATGGCGGCCACCGAGCCCTTGCCATTGGTGCCGCAAACTACCGCTGTCGGATACGCGAGGTGCGGAGAGCCGAGAGCCTCGAGCATGGCTCGGATTCGCTGCAATCCTGGCTGCACGCTGTGGGGATCAAGGGACTCGAGACGCTGGCGAAGATCTTCTGCGTCCCTCATTGTCGGCGCTATCCGACCCCGCTGTCCTCGGCCTCCGGATTCTCAATGACCGCGTTGCTGCAAAGCTCCGACGTCGTCGAGGTCAACAGGTCCGTGTTGAGCAGATAGCTGAGTGACCGGGTAAGCGTCTCCTTGAGTTGGCTGCGCGGCACCACCAAATCAAGCATGCCATGCTCGAGGAGAAACTCGCTGCGCTGAAACCCGTCAGGCAAGGTTTCACGTATCGTCTGCTCGATGACCCGGGGGCCGGCGAAGCCGATCAGGGCTCGAGGCTCGGCAATATTCAAATCGCCCAACATGGCGAATGAGGCCGTCACACCCCCGGTCGTGGGATCGGTGAGCACCGATATATAGGGCAATCTGGCATTATCGAGACGGCTCAAGGCAGCGGAGATCTTGGCCATTTGCATGAGCGAGAGTACACCCTCCTGCATGCGCGCTCCCCCCGAGCTCGATACCACGATCAGGGGGCGCTGAAGGTGTATGGCCTGCTCGATGGCGACCGTGATCTTCTCTCCCACTACCGACCCCATGCTGCCGCCCATGAATCCGTATTCCATGACAGCCAGGATTGTCGGGATACCGCCGATCGTCGTCTCCACCACCACGACGGCATCCTTCCTGCCGGTGCGCTTCTGGTAGTCCACTAGCCGGTCGGGGTATTTCTTGGTGTCCTGGAAGCCGAGAGCGTCGATCGGCGCAATATCGTCGCTGAACTCCTCCCAGACCCCGTCGTCGCACAACAGCTCGAGACGCTCCTGGGCCGATATCCGGAAGTGGTAGTTGCACTTGGGACAGACGTTCGAGTTGCGCGCTACCTCTTTGCGGTAGATAAACTCGTTGCAGTGGTTACACTTCGTCCACAGCCCCTCCGGCATGTCCCTCTTGCGGTCGCCGACGGGACGCTTGCTGCCCCGCTTCTTGCGAAACCATGCCATGGTGCTTTATCCGTGAACTGACGGTAACGTGGTCTTGTCAGGAGTAAAGATGAGGAAATCAGCACTCGCGTGGGTGCCCCTATGAGCGGATGCTAGCGAGCCACATCAGAGGGCGTCAAGCGCAACCTGCATCCTCCAGCATTGCGCTGTTGCCGACGGGGGACTAACTTCAAGCCGTTCTGTCCCGAGAAACGGCGATTCATGAGGATCTGGCGCGAGATCGTGCGAGGGCTGACCTAATGATCAAGACTATCGAATGGACCGACGAAGGGGTCGTCATGCTCGACCAGCGGCTGCTGCCGCAGGAAGAGATCTACCTGACCTTCACCCAACCCGATGAAGTTATCGAGGCGATTCGTGATCTCGTCATCCGTGGTGCGCCGGCGATCGGCGTGGCGGCCGCCATGGGTATGGCCCTGGGTGCGCAGGGACTTGCCGACAATCCCGAATCCTTCCGGCATGAGTATCAGGAGCTCGGCGAGCGCATGAGCGCGGCGCGGCCCACTGCCGTGAACCTGAGGTGGGCAGTTCGACGCATGCAGAGGTTGGTCGACGCGACGCTCGCCGCGGGTGTGGACTCTACCCGGCAGCGCCTCGTTGCCGAGGCGTGTCTCATGCATGGAGAGGACATCGAGATCAATCGTGCCATGGGTCGCCACGGTGCCGCCCTGGTGCCGGATCGTGCCTGCATCTTGACGCACTGCAATGCCGGCGCTCTGGCCACCGCGGGCTATGGAACGGCTTTGGGTGTCGTCCGGGCTGCACAAGAAGCCGGCAAGGAGGTCCGCGTGCTGGCCGATGAAACGCGGCCCTTCCTGCAGGGAGCGCGCCTGACGACCTGGGAGCTTCACCATGACGGCATCCCTTGCACCTTGATCACCGACAACATGGCCGGGCACATGATGCAGCGCGGCGAGGTCGATCTGGTCGTCGTCGGTTCGGACAGAATCGCCGCCAACGGCGATGTCGCCAACAAGATCGGCACCTACTCAGTGGCGGTTTTGGCGAAGGAGCACAGCATACCGTTCTACGTGGCTGCGCCGACGTCTACTGTGGACCTCGAGGCGCCCTCAGGTGAGGCAATTCCGATCGAGCAGAGGAGCAGCGACGAGGTCGCGATCATCTACGGTCATCGCATCGTCCCCGAGGGAGTTTCCGCCGCGTATCCTGCCTTCGATGTCACGCCCAATGAGCTGGTCACCGCCATCATTACCGAGCAGGGTGTCGCGAGAGCTCCCTACGTGGAAAGTCTCGCTGAGCAGTGTGCGGCGGCAAAACAAGAAGGCTGAGCCCGCCGATCCCCGGCAACGCTACGGGCCCGGCGACCATGGAAAATGCTCGTACTCGGAGTCGAGACGTCTTGCGATGAGACCGCGGCGGCCATTGTGGCCGACGGCGCCGACGTGCGCAGCAACATTGTAGCGAGCCAGCTGGAGCACGCTGCCTACGGCGGTGTGGTGCCCGAGCTGGCGGCACGCAAGCATGTCGAGGCCCTGCCTTGGGTGGTCGACGCCGCGCTGTCGGGTGCCGGAGTGGGGTGGCAGGAGGTTGATGGCATCGCGGTGACGCGCGGGCCGGGTCTCGTCGGGGCCTTGCTCGGTGGCTGGTGCTATGCGCGCGGCCTGGCGCGCGCCCTGGAGCGTCCTTACGTAGGCGTCCACCATCTGGCGGCACACGTGCACGGAGCTCTCATGCCCCACCTGGCGGCGGGGGAGGAGGTGTCATATCCACTGCTGGCACTGGTCGTCTCGGGTGGACATACCTCGCTGTACCGGCTACCGGCGCCGCGGCACTTCTGTCTTCTCGGCGAGACCCGAGATGATGCCGCCGGCGAGGCCTTCGACAAGACCGCCGCACTGCTGGGGCTCGACTACCCGGGCGGGCCGGTGATCGACAGGCTGTCGGATAGAGGTGATCCCCTGGCCGTGCCGCTGCCCCGCGCCAGGCTCAAGGGACCCTTCGACTTCTCGTTCTCAGGACTGAAGACAGCGGTTCGCAGGCAAGCTCTGTCGACACAGATCAGGCCCGGGGAGCCGGATGACCCTCGCGTACTCGATCTGGTGGCCTCATTCCAGGCGGCGGTCGTAGACATGCTGGCCGATACCACGGCCGCCGCGCTGCGAGCGCATCCAGTACGAGGACTCGTGGTGGCTGGCGGTGTGGCGGCCAACCGATCCTTGAGAAACCGGATTGGCAGCCTTGCCCGTGAGCACGGCCTACCGTTGTATCTGGCGCCCATTGATCTTTCGACTGACAATGCCGCGATGGTGGCGGGCTGGGGTGAGGCGCGACTCCGCGCTGGTGGTGCCGACCCGTTCGATCTCAGCGCCGTAGCTAGCTGGCCTCTCGGCGGCGGTGACGCAACGATCTGACGATCTGCCTGAGATCGCGCGGTGGAATCGACGATGCGCTATCGTTGGGAGCGCATCGAAGTTGCACCTACCATCGAGGGCGGGCTTTCGTGGCCCCACGCTGTTGCGCTACATTGGTCTTTGCGGCAGCTATGTTAAATAGCTCAGGTAGCCACAAGGCTCTTCTGAACACTAAAGCACACTGGAACGCAGTAATGGAAAAGTCGACGCTGCGCGAATACGCCGAATCCATTCTCATCGCCGCGATTCTGGCGCTGTTCATCCGTACCTTTGTATTCCAGGCATTCAAGATCCCGACTGGCTCGATGGAGGACAACCTCCTCATTGGCGATCACATCCTCGTCAACAAGTTCATCTACGGACCGACCGCGTCGCGTTTCGAAGAATGGCTGTTGCCCGTGCGACCGCTCGAGCGCAAGGATGTAGTCGTTTTCCGGGCGCCCGAGGAGCCCGACAAAGACTTCATCAAGCGTGCCATGGGTCTGCCCGGTGATGAGATCGAAGTGAGCGACGGCGTCGTATTCATCGACGGGGTTGCCCTCGATGAGCCCTACGCCAACCACAAGGCCGCCTATGGCGGACAGCATCACGATACGAAGGGGACGGCGACGGTGCCGCAGGGTGAGTACTACATGATGGGCGACAATCGCGACAACAGTCGCGACTCGCGCTATTGGGGGACCGTGCCCTCGTCTTACCTCAAGGGAAAGGCCATGCTCGTGTACTGGTCGTACGAAGGTAACGAGCAAACCTACATGCCGAGTAGCTTGAAAGATCGCCTGCTGCAGTTCGGCAACGTGATCACGCACTTCTTCACCAAGACCCGGTGGAAGCGCTCGCTCATGCTCATCGAGTAGAGAGAGCCGCGGGCCGAGCCGCTTCGGGCGGAGGTTCTTGGGAGGTAGGAGGATGCGAAGATGAGCACAAGTGGAAAGGGTCGAGGGATGGTATCCCCAGGTCGGCGTTTGTCCTGGAGCCATGAGGCGGGCAGGGCTTCCTTGCGGGGACTCTTCGCGTTGCTTCTCGTGGGCGCAGTCGTCTATGTGGGCTTCAAGGTGCTCCCCGTGCGAACGGCCGCCTATCAGTTTCAGGATGCCCTCCGTGACGAGGTGGTGCTGGCATCCAGCCGGCGGCGTACTACTGACGACAATATCAAGCGGTCGCTTCTCGAGAGAGCAGCCGAGCTCGGGTTGCCGATCAAGCACCAGGAGATCGTGATTCGCCGCCCGGGCAGAAGATACATCGTGATCGAGGCCGACTACACCGTTGAGGTCGAGTTCATTGGTGGCTACGTCTTCCCGTGGCACTTCACCCCGAGCGCCGAAGGCCCGCTGATCTTTTAGCCCGAGGATCGCGAGAGGTTGTGGCTGCGCGAGGTTTGCCGGCCGGTGGCAACCGCGGGAAGATGTGCAGGCTAGCCGATCAGCTGGGCGACCTGGTACAGGGAGAGCACCAGGAACTGCTGCAGGAATACGATCGCCAGAATCACGATGATCGGCGAAATGTCGACGCCGGTGGCCGGCAGGCGCCGTCGCACGGGTCGCAGGACCGGTTCGGTCACGGTGTACAAGAACTGCACGATCGGATTGTAGGGACTCGGCGAAACCCACGAGATCAGAGCTCTGGCAACGATGATGAACATGTAGAGCGACAGTGCCATGTTCAACACGTATGCTACCGCCTCGAGCAAGTTCTTGATCACGAACACTGGTCTCTCCTGTCGGACATCTGGAATGTCAACGGGGTGGCTACCGCGGTTGCCTCGGTCCGAAGATCGCGGTGCCCACTCTGACGATCGTAGCACCCTCCTGGATCGCCACTTCGAAATCCCCGGTCATTCCCATCGACAGCCCCAGAGGGGTGGTGAACTCCCCTTCTTCCTGGATGCGATCACGCAACCAACTCAGCCCCTGAAAAGTCGGCCGGGCAGCTTCCGGATCGGGATCGTAGGGGGCCATCGTCATCAGCCCGTCCAGCCTCAGAGCATCTGTGGTCTCGACTTGCCGGCACAGAGAGAGGGTTGCCTCGACAATCCGGGTGGGCTCCACCAGCGCTGCAGCAGCCACCTGTACATAGATGCCCAGGATCCTCCCTTCGCGCCGTGGGGCAGCGGCGAGACGGGAGATCAGTGAGTCCCGGTCGACAGAGTGGATCGTATCGAAAAGCGCCCCGGCCCGTCGTGCCTTGTTGCTTTGTAGCGGCCCGATGAAATGCCATTGAGCGGGTCCCGAGATCAGGGGTATCTTGACCTCCGCCTCCTGGACTCGGTTTTCGCCGAGGGCCTCGATGCCACAGCCCAGGGCCGCCTCGATGCGCTCCTGGTCGACTCTCTTGGAAACGGCCAGCAGAGCGATATCGGAGGCAGCCCGCCCCGCATCCTCTGCGGCCACGGTGATGCGCCGGCGAACGGATTCTATGTTGGTGGCGATGTCATGCATGCGAACGGATGTTAGCATTCGGCCACCGAAGCCATCCAAGCTCCGTGGCATCGACCACGAATCGGTGCGGATAGGCCTGTTCTAGCCTGTTTGGGCGAAACAAACCGCCTCCCAGGCCGTACTAACAAACGACGATGAAATTGTAGATGGACACTGACGATAGAGCCATCGTGGAAGCGGTACTAAATGGACACCAGCACCGCTACGCTGAATTGGTCGGGCGATACCAGTCGCAAATCGTCAATTATGTCTGTCGCATGCTTGGCAATTACGAGGACGCTGTGGATCTGTCACAGGACATCTTTCTGAAGGCCTATTCGGCCCTGGCGACGTATCAGCCGCGCTACCCGTTTGCCGCGTGGTTGTTTCGCATCGCGCGAAATGCCGCGATTGATGAGCTGCGCCGGCGCCGCGTCCCGACGGTGTCCTTGGATGCTCCGATAGAGTTTGAGGATGGCACGGGCTCGCGTGAGGTGGCGTCCCTGGGGCCGGCTCCCGATACAATGTATTTGGAGGGCGAGTTCGAGGACCGCATCTCGGCCGCGGTCCAGGCGTTGCCTGAGAAGTACCGTGAGCCGATCGTCTTGCGACATGCTGCCGACCTGTCTTATGAAGAGATAGCGGATGCCCTCGAGCTCCCGATCGGTACCGTGAAAACGAGGATCTTTCGCGCGCGAGAGGCCTTGCGCCGCTCGCTCACGGATCTGTTCGAAAACGAATCCCCCGTCGTTGCCGGCGCTGAGACATCATGAGCGACCATCGCCCAGATTACGATCGACTGTCCGCCTACATCGAGGGTGCGCTGTCGCCCGACGCGACGCGGTGGATCGAGCTGCATCTGGAGAAATGTGAGACCTGCCGCGAGGCACTCGAGCACGAATCGAGATTTCTGGAGCGAATTGGGTCGCTTCGCAGCATTGAGCCGCCACTGGATTTCACCGAGGCCGTAATGGCCCGGGTTGCACAACAGCCGGCCTTCCAACCGCCGGCCGAAGTGCCCTGGCGCAAGGTAGCGGGCTGGAGCGTCGGCTTGGCAGCCTCCCTCGCGGCCGTGCTCGGCCTGGGCGCCTGGGTGGCGATCAGCTCAGAGGCAGTGGTGGGTGCGAACGCAACGGGCTTGCTGTCTAGTGCCATCACGGGCCTGGCCGAGGCCAGCAGCTTCGTGATCAGCACTGTGGGCGGCTTCCTGTCGCCGGCAATGGCACTGGCCAGGGTCGGGGGCACGATTGTGCTGGGGCTTTTCGATTTGGCGCGCAACAGCGGGCTGGCGGTGCAGCTAGGAGTTCTGCTGGCGACCGTGACACTGAACTATGTTCTCACTCGAATGGTACTGAACTATCAACGGCGGCAATGAACGGCGGGCGAGGAGGTCGAAGCTAATGTCCAATCTGGCGCATCGAAAGGGGTGGCCACTCACTGACTGGAGGTGGGGTGGGGTGCTGGTGGTGCTGTTTGCCGGTGCCCTCTCCGTCGGTTGTATCAACGTCCAGGCGGGTGACGGTGGCTTCGTCATGGGCAGCAGCATCGTCGTGGAAGAGGATGAGGTTGCCCGCGAGGATCTGGTGGCGGTGGGTGGCTCGATCCGTGTTGACGGCGTCGCCCGGCGCGAGGTCGTCGTGATCGGCGGCGAGCTCACGATCAACGGTCGTGTCGGCGGTGATGCCACCGTGATCGGAGGAAGGCTCCGGCTTGGTCCGGGTGCCCGCGTGGATGGCAATGCGACCGTGGTAGGTGGCAGCATCTCGCGCGATCCATCGGCCGTAATCGATGGCGAGTTGGTGAACGTGAGCTTCGGCTACGGCATGGATGACCTGTTCGGTAGCTGGTCACCTTTCCATTTTGGCGGCTGGTGGGGCTTCACGCCGTTCGTCATCTTTACCCGCACGACCCAGTTCCTCTACTGGTTGCTGTTGGCAATTCTGACCGTGGCCTTGGTGGGGGACAGAGTCTCGTCAGCGAGTCATGCTGTGTCTCGCGAGCCCGTGCGGCTCGGCGTGATCGGCTTCGTCGGCGTTTTTGCTCTGGCCTTCGTCTTCCTGATACTGCTGGTCTTGTGCTTCCTGTTGATCGGCATTCCGTTCCTGCTGGCGCTGATCTTCGGCTGGTGGTTGGCCTACATCTTCGGCATCGTGGCTGTGTTCCAGAGCGTTGGCAGCCGCGTCATGCGCATGATGGGACGCCCGGAAGCCTCCCAGATCGGTATCGTTCTGGCTGGAGGTGCCGTGCTCGGGATCCTGCGTTACTTCCCGGTCTTCGGCTCCCTCATGTGGACGGTAGCGGCACTGGTCGGCTTGGGCTCGGTCTTCGCGACCCGCTTTGGCTCCAACCAGCCGTGGTTGCGCCGCCAGGTACCAACGACACCACCTCCTGTGGCGCCGGCTAATGGCTTCGTGGCCGACTCCACACCCGTTGTCACTGAAGTGGAGGTCGAGGTGGTGGAAGCCGAGGTCGACGAGGTCGTCGTGGAGGAAGGCGGCGAGGAGTCGAGCCCTGGCGAGCAGCCGGCTGACGGCGAGGACGGAGAGCGCTACTAGAGCGTCTCCAGGGTTACCTGGAATTCAGCGAGCCCCCGGCCCCGAGCGGGTCGGGGGCTCGCTCTTTGTGTCTTCGTCCCGGCCTGATTCACCGAACATCGTCTTGGGCGAGACAGGCTCGGCGAGCACCGTTCTCGTCAACTTGAGAATCACCCGCCCGGGTGCGGCGCCCCTGGGCTTGCGCAGGTGACGTACCTGCGTGAGGTGCACGTTCACCTTTGTCGCCCCGCGCGCGAAGCTGAAGTAGGCCGCCAGGGAGGCCGCCTCGGAGAGCGTTGCGGGCGGTGGGTCCTGTTGCCGTTTCGGGTTGCGTACAACAACGTGAGAGCCGGGCCCCTCTGCGTGCAGCCACCAGTCGTGAGGTGTTGCGATCCGGTGCGTGAGGCGATCATTGGCGCTGGCATTGCGTCCGACCAGGATCTCGTAGCCGTCGCTGGACACGTAGGTCGAAACGCCCGCAGCCACCTTCCGCGTCGCAGTCGGGGCGCCGTCCTGGGTTCGATGCTCGTCTCCGTCGGCATCAACCGTGGTATCGGTCACAACCACGAGACCGTCTTGGCCCGTGGCCGGAAAGGTAGCCTCGGGCTCTTGCCAGCGTTCTGCCCTGAGATCAGCCCCCTCCGCAGTGGCACGCCGTGCCAGTCTCTGAGCCGAGCCCAGGTCCATAACTTCGGCAGCCTCACGGTGGAGCTTGGCAATTCGGGTGCCGCGCGCCTCGAGGGCCCGTCGCCTCTGCTGCGTCCGTTCTGTGCTGCGCGTCGCGCGCTGGGCGCGCCGGTAGTACGCCTGGGCGTTCTCGACGAGATTCTTCTTGCGGTCGATGGGGATCTCGAGTGGCTCGCCGTCACCGTAGTCATCCGGGACGACCACATGGGCCCCGTCCTCTCGTGCGCCTCCCTCCATTTCAGCATCGGGATGAGCCAGAATCAGGTCCGCCCAGCGGCGATAGCGCTCAGGCTCTCGCAGTGAGGCACGGTCCTTGGAGACCGCCTCCAACGTGCGAGTGGTGCGGGCTGCGGCCATGTCGAGGGCTGAGCTCAGCTCGGTGCGCACGCGCTGCAGGATGCGCAGCCGCGCGCGCAGCGGATAGAAAACTGCAGCGGCCTCTCGGCAACTGGGAAAGGGCACGGCCATGAGATCTCCCGCGTGCTGGAGCTCATAGGGTGCCAGCAGAAACTGGCTACGGGGCGGTAGCTCCGTGAGCTCGTCGAGTGGTGCCGGCGTGTAAATGCAGGCCGCCGTTAGCTCTTCCTGAGAGCGCTCGAGCTCGAGCAGCACAGCCTTCCGCAGCGGCATGCCCTCGGAGTACTGGTGTGCGGCCTCCTTGGCCACGAGGAGCGACATACCTCGCAACGTGCGGGCCAAGGCGCGACTCATCGCTCGGGTGTCTCCGGAGGCCTCCAGCGTCTGCCAGTCTTCGTCGCTGAGATCTTGTGAGTCCGCTCGCGGCGGCATGCGCGGCGGCTCGTAGAGCTCGCCGGCCCTGATACGACTCCTGCGTCGATGCCAGACGGCACGCACGACGCCATCGTCATCGACCAGCATCGCCGTGGCGCGCCGGGGAATGACTTCGAAGACGAGAGACCCTGCTGAGCTGCCACTGCAGCGTAAGGTCACCACCCGGTCATCGCCGACCTCTTCCAGGCCGGCGATACGTCGTCCCGAGAGCAACTTGCGAGCGGCCATGGCGAACGCGGGCGGACGGGACGGGGTAGGGTGCGGTCCGCTGCGCTGGTACAGATGTGGTTCGTCCGGTTCGGTACAGAACCACAGCCGAGGCGCCCCCGAGTACCCAAGGACCAGGGCCAGATCGTTCCGGGGCAGGCCATAGACCTGATCGATGCGGGCCCCTTGGAGCAGGGGCCCCATCTCTCGCAAAAGCCGGCGAAGCAGTACTAGGTCCAAGGTCTCCAGCCGGGTGCGCCGCCTTGCGGGCGGGCTAGAAGAACTCTCGGCGTAGCTCCTCGCTCACTGTGCGAACTTTCTCGGCATAGCGAGCCGGTGGCCGCCCTCGCTCCCGCACCAGCTCGTTCAGCCGGCCCGGCCCGACGTTGTATGCGGCGAGCGCATAGTCGAGTCCCTGCTCGTTGTACATCTTCATCAGATAACGCAGGTAGGAGGTTCCCAAGAGGATGTTGATTTGCGGGTCCGTGAGCAGCTGGCGGCCCTTCCACTCGAGCTGCAGCTCGTCCGCAACTGCCAAGGCCGTTGCCGGCATGAGTTGCATGAGGCCGACGGCTCCCTTGGGAGACTCCGCATGGACGTTGAAGCTGCTCTCGGTGAAGATCACGGCCAGGATGAGCTCAGGCTCCAGATCGTAATGATGGCTCACCTCGAGGATGCTCTGGGTGATGCCTTGGATGTCGCGACGTGGGACGTTGATGTCATGGGCGTCCAGAACGTGGCGGACGCCGGCTTCGATTTTCAGTTCGTCGAGCTGCGCCTGCACCTGGCCAATAGCGGCCTGGTGTTCGCGTGCGCTTCCTATCAGCTCGTCCATCTCAGTGGCCTGGTGATGAATCACCTGCAGCAAGATGAGGCAGAACCCCATCAGCGCAAGTGCCAGCCACCTCATTGGACTACACATAGTCATAGCTCCTTGTTCCGCGCCGCTGCCGGATACAGCGATGATGATGCCTCAGCGCGTAGACCGATCTTCTTAGTCTGTTTGGATAACTGGGCTGGCTCGAGAGTTTCCCCGCCCGAGCGGCCCGTGAACCACACGACCTAGGGTGGGCTGAGTAGCGTGGCCGGTGGCCGGTCCGCAACCTCAATGAGTGAAGGCCGGACCGTAGTTGTTGGTCGGGTAAAGTGTAGGCAGCGAATCCGGCTCTCGCAAGCAGGGTGGCGAAGGGTAAGTGATCGCCAACACAGTCCTCAGAGAGCCAAGCTGCGGTGATATCCAAAAATGTTTTTAGATAACTAATGCTGTTTAATAGTGACTCGACGGGCGAAGTGCCCGCGTCGCCGCGAAACAGATTTGACAGGCTCCGCAGTCGCCCGGATAATCGCATGGACGGTGCTCGTGCGCCGACCCATTCCCTTCAATTTGTAGATCTCGCCGCGGTGTAGTGCCGCGCTAGCTGCCAAGGAGAGCACCCATGCCCGCCCGCGTTGCCATCAACGGCTTCGGTCGAATCGGGCGCAATACACTGCGCGCCGCCCTACGAGATGGCTCCGACCTGGAGTTCGTCGCACTCAACGACATCACCGACGCCGAGACGCTCGCCCACTTGCTGGCCTACGACTCAGTCCACGGACGCTTCGACGGATCGGTCAAGGCGGGAGACGGTGAGCTCATTGTCAATAGCTCGAGCATCAAGGTAACGGCCATTCGCGACCCGGCGGACCTGCCGTGGAAGGAGCTGGGGGTCGACATCGTCATCGAGTCGACCGGGTTGTTCCGGGCCCGTGACGACGCCCAGAAGCACATCGATGCGGGTGCCAAGAAGGTCATCATCTCAGCCCCCGCGAAAGGTCCCGATGTCACGATTTGTCTCGGTGTGAATCAGGAGCAATACGATCCAGACAACCATCACATCATCTCCAATGCTTCGTGCACGACGAACTGCTTGGCACCTGTCGCCAAGGTGTTGAACCAGGAATTCGAGATCGAGCGTGGCTGGATGACGACCATCCACGCATACACCTCTGACCAGCGACTTCAGGATATGCCGCACAAGGACCTGCGCCGGGCGCGCGCCGCGGCGATGTCGATGATCCCGACATCGACGGGTGCCGCCAAGGCGGTGGGGCTCGTGCTTCCGGAGCTCCAGGGCAAGCTCGATGGTTGTGCTATCCGCGTGCCCACCGCGAATGTCTCGGTCGTTAACCTCATCGTCCACCTCGAAACTGATACCGACCCGGAGCAGGTGAATCAGGCATTTCGAGATGCCGCCGCGGGACCGATGCAGGGGATCCTCCAAGTGTCCGAGGAGCCACTGGTTTCCATCGACTTCAACGGTAGCCCCTACTCCTCGATAGTAGACGCTCCGTTCACCAGCGCGGTGGAAAGCAAGTTGGTGCAGGTTCTCTCGTGGTACGACAACGAGATGGGCTACTCGACGAGGCTCAAGGATTTGTCTGAGTACGTCGCGAAGACGCTGTAGATGCGGGCAGCGGAGAGCTCTGCCGAGGTCCTGCAGCGGAAGCTGCAGCTCGCGGACCTGAGCCCGGAGGGGCAGCGCGTACTCGTGCGCGCCGACCTCAACGTTCCCGTGCAGAACGGACGTGTGGTCGACGACACCCGGATTCGGGCGTCGCTGTCCACGCTGCGAGCTCTGCTCGACGAAGGCGCCAGCCTCATCGTGATGTCGCACCGGGGCCGGCCAAAGGGTGAGCCGGACTCGACGCTGAGTATGGCCCCCGTGGCCGCGGTTCTGCAGGAGCACCTCGGTCGTCCGGTGCACCTGTTGCCTGACTGTATCGGAGAGGAAGTCGAAGAACGCGCCGCGGCCTTGCTGCCGGGCGAGGTGGCCCTACTCGAGAACCTGCGCTTCCACGCTGGGGAAAAGGCGAACGATCCAGAGTTCGCCGCGTCGATTGCCAGGCTGGCGCCGCTGTACGTGGACGATGCCTTCGGGGCCGCACACCGTGCTCATGCGTCGATCGTCGGGGTACCAGCTGCGGTGGGAACGGCCGCGGCCGGGGCGCTGTTGGAGCTCGAGGTCTCCACGCTCGGGAGGGTGCTCAGCGACCCGAGTGCGCCGTTCGTTTTGGTGCTCGGCGGGGCAAAGGTGAGCGACAAGCTCGAGATCCTCGAGAATCTCCTGCCCTTGGTTGATCGACTGATCGTCGGTGGCGCCATGTCGAACGCGCTACTCGCCGCGCAGGGGGCGGACGTCGGCGGCTCCTGGGTCGAGGAGGGCTCGCTCGATCCGGCTAGCAGGGTTCTTGCCGCCGCCGCCGAAAGCGGTGTTGCGGTGTTGTTGCCCGAGGACTTCGTGGTGGCGCCTTCCATGGACCGGCCGGAAGAAGCCCGTGAGGTGGTCCAGGTCCCTGCCGACGCCATGGCTCTCGACATTGGTCCCTCGACGCGGCAATGTTTCACTGCGGCACTGGCCGACGCCAGGACGGTATTGTGGAACGGTCCGATGGGAGTATTCGAGATTGCTGCCTTTTCTGAGGGAACCCGCGCGGTAGGAAACGCCATCGCCGCCCTCGGGCCACAGGCGCTGACGATTCTCGGCGGTGGAGACACCGCCTCGGCCGCGGCGGCGGATGGAATCAGTGGAAGGGTTACCCATGTGTCGACCGGAGGGGGAGCTAGTCTCGACCTTCTCAGTGGCCGGTTGTTGCCCGGAGTAGCGGCCCTTACGGACCGTACGCCATAGGATGTTTGCGCCCGATCGGGCCGACCCGCGGGCGAAGAGTCAGGAGCAAGCAGATGGTGGAGCGCAAGCCGATCATCGTCGGCAACTGGAAGATGCACAAGACGATCTCCGAAACCCGGACGACACTCTCCGCGCTGCGCGCTGCGGTTCAAGATGTCGATTCGGTCGACATCGGTGTCGCCCCTCCATTTACTTCCCTCTCGGCGGCCGCGGAGGTTCTGCTGGGCAGCAATATCGCCCTCGCCGCACAGAACATGCATTGCCGTGATACGGGGGCGTTCACCGGAGAAGTTTCCCCCCCGATGTTGCTCGATGCCGGTGTCACGCATGTAATCCTCGGTCACTCCGAGCGCCGTGAGCTTTTCGGTGAGACGGACGATTTGATTGCCACCAAGGTAGAAGCCGCGCTCGCCCACCGGATGGTTCCGATCCTCTGTGTTGGAGAGACGCAAGGGCAGCGGGAGGCAAACGAGACGGTCAGTGTTGTCACCGGTCAGCTCAGCGGAGCACTGAGGCAGCTGCGTGGCGCCGACCTCGAATCGCTGGTGGTTGCCTACGAGCCGATCTGGGCGATCGGCACCGGCTTGACGGCAACCCCCGGACAGGCGCAACAGGTTCACGAGATCATCCGTGATTTCATCGGTGACCTGCTGGGTAGGGCGGTGGCCGAGCGGCTCCGCATTCAATATGGTGGCAGCGTCAAGCCTGACAACGCGGCCGAGCTGCTCACTCAACCGGATATCGACGGGGCGCTCGTTGGCGGGGCAAGTCTGGAAGCCGAGTCCCTCGCGGCTATCGTGCGTGCCTGCTAAGCAGGCCATCGTGTATGCCTGCTTGAGACGAGGCGCATTGTCGGAGGGCATGCGCTCTGGTAAATTGATTGCTCGTCTTTCGGTCGTTTCCGCGATCGATACCTGATTTTCCCGAGGAATTTCTAAGATGGAGATCATACTCATCATCCTGCACGTAACCGTGAGCCTGTTCCTGATATTCGTTGTGTTGCTGCAATCGGGACAGGCCGCTGACCTGGCGGGTGCCTTCGGCGGCGGTGGTAGCCAGACGGCCCTTGGCATGCGCGGCGCCGCCACGCTCCTGCAGAAGCTCACGACTGCTGCGGCGGTGATCTTCATGCTGACTTCGCTGGCGCTGGGAATCGTCGGCCGTTCTTCGAGCTCGTCCGTCATCGAAGGCCTCGAGGCGACGACTCCAGTGGAAGCTCCGGCCGATCCCGGTCAGCAGCCGTAGGATCGTTGCCAGTTTGATGCCGAGGTGGTGGAATTTGGCAGACACGCATGGTTGAGGGCCATGTGGGCTTTAACGCCCGTGCGGGTTCAAGTCCCGCCCTCGGCACTTTCTTCCCTCTCCCCGCTTCACCGTGAACATGTCCGCAGACCAGCGAAGCGCGTCCTGCGATGGACGCAGCCGTAGCGTTCTTCTGGCCAGGCCTCGCGGGTTCTGTGCGGGCGTCGAGCGCGCCGTCGACATCGTCGACTTCGCCCTGCGTCTGTACGGCCCGCCCATCTATGTGCGGCACGAGATCGTCCACAACCAGTACGTCGTGCGCGAGTTCGAAACTCGTGGCGTCGTCTTTGTCGACGACATTGGTGAGGTGCCGGACAACAGCCTGGTGATCTTTTCTGCGCACGGCATTCCACCGAGCGTGCGGGGCGAAGCGACTGCGCGGGGGCTGAGAACCATCGACGCGACTTGCCCGTTAGTGACCAAGGTCCATCACGAGGCACTGCGCTATGTCGATGAGGGCTACCACATCCTTCTCATCGGCCATGCCGGGCACGTCGAGGTCGAGGGCACCATGGGCCATGTGCCCGGGCATGTCACCCTGGTTCAGACAGTCGAAGAAGCCGAGGTGGTCGAGATTCCCGACCCACAGCGCGTCGCTTTCCTGACGCAGACAACCTTGTCGATCGACGATGTTGCGGGCATCCTCGCTGTCCTCCAACATCGGTTTCCGGAGATCGTCGGCCCCACGAAGGACGACATCTGCTACGCCACCCAGAACCGCCAGGTAGCGGTCAAGGCAATGTCCTCAGCGGTTGATGCCATTTTCGTGGTGGGCGCACCGAACTCATCGAACTCGAACCGCCTGGTCGAGGTCGCCAAGGCCTCCGGCGTGCCCGCCTACCTGGTGCAGAGTCGTGCCGAGATCCGCACCGAGTGGCTGGAAGGGATCGACACCGTCGGCGTTACTGCCGGGGCGTCTGCTCCGGAAGCTCTCGTTCGCGACATCGTCGACGCGCTGCGCGGCGAGGATGGCAGCCTGGAAGAGATGGACGCTGAGCCCGAAATGGTGCAGTTCCCGCTCCCGGTCGAAGTGGTCAAGGACCTGCGCGAGAGCGGTCGCGACCCGGATGAGCTCATCCGCAACTTCCGGCAGCGCTGGTACACGCCCTCCGGCTAGCCCGGGGACACCCCGGGACCCCCAGCCCGCGAACAGCGCTACATCATTCGCTTGATGATCCGCTCCGCCTGTTCATCGGTCATCGCCAACGGGCGCTGGGACATGGGTACACCCTCGGCCATGATGGGCTCCTCATCGAGCAGCGTGGATCTCTCGGTCTGGAAGTAGAGACCCGTGTAGATCTCGTCACCCCACACCAACCCCTTCTCGCAGGCGGCCTTCCAGTCAGTCGGGTCGTGGCCCTCATCCTCGAGCTTCTTCAGGCGCGGGCGGAAGAACTCGTAGGTGTTGTCCTTGTTGAAGGTCACGCACGGGCTGAAGATGTCGATGAAGGCAAAGCCGCGATGCTGGATCGCCATCTTCATGAGCTCTTGGAGTTGCTTGGGGTCACCGCTGAAACCGCGGGCCACGAAGGTGGCGCCGTTCATGATCGATGATGTGATCGGGTTGTAGGGATGCTCGATGCTGCCGAACGGCGTGCTCTTGGTCTTCATTCCCTCACGGCTGGTGGGGGAGACCTGTCCCGTGGTCAGACCATAGATCTGGTTGTTCATCACCAGATAGGTGAGGTCGACGTTGCGGCGGGCGGCATGGGTGAAATGGTTACCGCCGATGCCGAAGCCGTCCCCGTCGCCGCCGGTTACGATCACCGTGAGCTCATGGTTGGCGAGCTTCACTCCCGCGGCTACCGCCAGGGCGCGGCCGTGCAGCGTGTGCATTCCGTAGGCGTTGAAATAGCCCGGGAAGTTGGAGGAGCAGCCGATGCCGCTGACCGTGACGATCTCATGGGGCATGATCCCGAGAGTGCTACACGCGGCCTGCAAGCTCCTGAGAACTCCGAAGTCACCGCATCCCGGGCACCAGTCGGGATCGACCTTGCCCTTGTAGTCCTTTGCGTTCAGCTCGATGGTGCTGTTGGTGTCTGCGCTCATTTCAGATTCCCCTTAGACCATGATCTCGTGCTGCGGCACGTAAATGTCAGTGTTGCCGGCCAGGATTTCCTGCACTCCCGCAACGATGTGATGCGGCATGAATGGCTCGCCGTCGTACTTGCGGATGTGAGCGTCGACGTCGAGGCCGGAGACGCTGCGAAGGTAGCGGTGGAATTGGCCCGAGTCGTTATTCTCGACGATGATCGTGCGCTTGGCCTTGCCGATCACCTCGCCGATGACATCCGTATGCAGTGGCACGATCCACTTGATCGGCAAGTAATTGGCGGCGACGCCGGCCACGGCGAGCTGCCTTACCGCTTCCTCGATGACTCCGAGGGTGGAGCCCCAGCCGATGAGCGTGACCTCGGCCTCCTCCCATCCCTCGAGACGAGGCGGCTCGATCTCGCTTGCGATATTGGCAATCTTGCGAGCCCGTTTCTCGACCGAAGCACGCCGCTTGTGCGGATTGGTGTACTCATCGCTGAGAAGAACTCCGTCTTCCATGTGCTCGTCGGAGGCGACGACATGGACGTGGCCGGGACTGCCCGGCAGCGCGCGCGCTGAAATGCCGCTCTCGGTGTCCTCGTAGCGCAGGTAGCCGCCGCCCTCCCGGGTACCAGGATCGGCAAGCTGCCCATTGTCCAGGAGGTCGGTGGCCGCGGTGATAATCGCACCGCGATCGATCTCCGGCTGCAGGTCGAGGTCGTCCGGGTCGACGCTGTAGGTGCCTTCCGAAAGAAGCTGGTCGGTCATGACGAGTCCCGGGCACTGGTACTTGTCGACCAGGTTGAAGAGCTCGGGCATCGTGTTGAAGGCGTCGAGTGCGTTCGTCGGGGCGACGATGAGGCGCTCGAAGTCACCCTGGCTGGCTCCCAGAATCTGCCACAGGTCGCCCTGTTCTGTTTTGGTGGGCACGCCCGTGGAGGGTCCGGCACGCATGACATTGATGAATACGCAGGGAATCTCCATCATCGAGGCAGCGCCGATGGCCTCGGTCATCAGGGCAAAGCCGCCACCGGAGGTCGCGCACATCGAGCGGCAACCCGCGTGGGCGGCACCGATGACCATGTTGGCAACGGCGATCTCGTCTTCCATTTGGCGCACCATGATGCCGAGCTCGCGTGCGTTTCGAGCCATCCAGTGCAAAACGCCGGTGGCCGGGCTCATGGGGTAGGCCACGTAGAACTTGACGCCGGCGGCCGCGGCACCCATGGCCAGGGCATCGTTACCGTTCCACACCGCCTGCGGCTTGCCGCCGTCAGGAGCAGGTGTCGGGAACGCTTCGAAATGGGCTGTCGAGTAGTAGTAACCTGCGCGTGCGAAGCCGACGTTCTGATTGATGACTACCTCACCCTTGCGCTCGAACTGCTGTACCAGCGACGACTCGAGCACGTCGAATTCGCTGCCCATGAGGTGGTTCATCACCCCCAGGGCCACGGTGTTCTGGAGCAGCTTGTTGGGGTTCTTGTCGGTAAGCTCGGCAACGGGAATCGGGCAGAGCAGAGCTCCTTCAGCGGCTGCGCCCGGCGTGATCGCGTCGCTGTTGAACAGCACTCGCGAGCCACGGCCCATCAGGCTCAGGTGTCGATCCATGGTGTCTTGATTCAGGCACACCAGGACGTCGAGCTTGTCACCGTGGTTGGTGATCTTTCTATCGCCGACGCGCAGGGTCAGGAAAATATGGCCGCCGCGAATGATCGACTGGTGCGCGTTGTAGGCATAGATGTGAAGACCGCGCCGCACGAACGTGCGTGCCAGGATG